>JAFZIG010000082.1 GCA_017554485.1 Acidaminococcaceae bacterium
AAGAAAGACGGAACCTGCAAGAAGATTTCCATGCAGTGGTTCGGTACGGACATCACCCGTTACGACGACAAGAAATAATTATACAATAAGTAACAGCAAGGCCGATGGTTTGTACCACCGGCCTTTGCGTGTTTTCGGAAGCGCTGATTGTTTTTCTGCAATTAAGCAGGATCATATAATCAGCAGTTCCATATTTGACGGAGCGTTTTATGGACTATATTATTTCGATCATTCCCCAGATGCTGATGGGGACTGTAGATACGTTACGGCTTTTCTTTATTACCATCGTGCTGGCGATCCCGCTGGGGATCCTGCTGGCATTTTGCAGGGTGTCGTCTTTTAAATTATTGCGCGACGTGGTTGCGGCGTATGTGTATGTGCTGCGGGGCACGCCCCTGATGCTGCAGTTGCTGTTCGTGTATTTCGGCCTGCCCTTTATTCCGGTCATCGGCATCCGTCTGGACGATTTCCCGGCAGCGGTGCTGGCTTTTGTGCTGAACTACGGCGCCTACTTTTGCGAAATTTTCCGGGCCGGCATCCAGGCGATTCCCAAAGGGCAGTATGAAGCGGCTAAGACCCTGGGCATGAGCTATGTGCAGACCATGCGGCGGATCATCCTGCCCCAGGTGTTTAAAATTATTCTGCCCCCGGTGAGCAACGAGACCATCACCCTGGTAAAGGACACGTCGTTGATCTACGTGCTGGCTATGAATGATTTGCTGCGTACCACCCGGAACCTGGTACAGCGGGACTTTAACATCATGCCGTTCGTGGTGGCCGCTGTATTTTACCTGGTGATGAGCATGATCCTGACGTACGGTTTCAACAAGCTGGAAAAGCATTTTGCAAGATGGGACTGAGAACATTATGCGCAAGATAGAAGCAAAGAACATTTGCAAAAAATTTGATGACCTGGAAGTGCTGAAAAGCATCGACATGACGGTGGACGAGGGCGAAGTCGTCGCTATCATCGGCCCTTCCGGCGGCGGCAAAAGCACTTTCCTCCGCTGCCTGAACAAGCTGGAGACCATCAACGGGGGAACCATTATTATTGACGGCGAGACCCTGGTGAGCACCGATGAAAAGGGCAATGTAAATTATGCCGGCAATTCATCCCAGATCGCCTGCCGGATGGGCATGGTATTCCAGCAGTTCAACCTGTTCCCGCACATGACGGTGCTGGAAAACCTGATGGAAGCGCCGGTACATGTACAGAAACGGAACCCCGCGGAAGTGCAGAAGGAAGCGGAAGCACTGCTGCAGAAGGTGGGCCTGCTGGACAAGCGGGACCAGTATCCCCTGCGTCTTTCCGGCGGGCAGCAGCAGCGGGTGGCCATTGCCCGTGCCCTCTGCATGAAGCCGGACATCATGCTGTTTGACGAGCCCACTTCTTCTCTGGATCCGGAACTCACTGGCGAAGTACTGAAGACCATGCGCAGTTTAGCAGAAGAGCATATGACCATGGTGGTGGTGACCCATGAGATGGGCTTCGCCCGGGAAGTGGCGACGAAAGTGCTCTTTATGGCAGATGGGTACATTCAGGAGCAGGGAGCGCCAGAAGAGATCTTCGGGCGTCCGAAGAACGAACGGCTGCAGAGTTTCCTTAAAAGCATTTTAAAATGAGTTGCTGATAGTTACCATAGCTTAATTCCCGAATCGAAATAATATGGTAAAATAAAAGAAATATTCGTCGGTAGTAATTCGGGAGGTCCCCTTATGAACGAATTGGCTAATAAACGGAAAAAACTGGAACAGATTTTGGAAGAAATGGGAAACGTGGCCGTGGCTTTCAGCGGCGGCGTGGACTCTGCCCTGTTGCTGGCCGTGGCGGCGCGATTGTATCATGTGAAACTGATCGCGGTGACCGCTACGTCCGTAAGCTACGCGGAGCATGAAAAGGACGACGCCCGTCGTTTTGCCCAGCGTATGGGTGTGAAACACCGGTATCTGGATTTTGACCAGATGAGCATCCCTGAATTTGTGGCAAACGGGCCGGAACGCTGTTATTATTGTAAAAAAGCTATCTTCAGCGCCATTCAGGCCTATGTGGCAGAGGAAGGTTTTACCAATGTGGTAGACGGCAGCAATGCGGACGACATGAAGGAATACCGGCCGGGAGGAAAAGCGCTGTCAGAATTAGGGATCAGAAGTCCTCTGAAGGAAGCCGGTTTCAGTAAAGCCGAGATCCGCAAGTTGAGCCGGGAGATGGGACTGTTTACGGCGTCCAAGCCTTCTTATGCCTGTCTGGCGTCCCGTATCCAGTACGGTGAACCCATTACGCCGGAAAAACTTGCCAGGGTGGAGCAGGCAGAAGATTTTCTGACAAAACTGGGCTTTACCCATATCCGGGTGCGCAGTTACGGGACGCTGGCCCGTATTGAAGTGGAACCGTCCCAGATTGCGCTGCTGGCACAGGCGAATACCCGTAACAAAGTAATTACGCGCTTTACCGAACTCGGGTACAGTTATATTACGCTGGATCTGGCAGGTTTCCGCAGCGGCAGCATGGATGTAGGGCTGCCAAAGCCGCAACAGAATTGTTAAGGAAACACTGATTAAATGAGTTTGTGCGATGACCGAGCACTTTTTGCGAATAACAAGGAGGTGGCTCGAAGGCGCAGCGGTGCTGCGTCTAGAGACAATGACGCAGTCATTCACAAAAAGTGCCGGTTAGCGTGCAGACGAATTAATCAGTGGTTCCTTAAAGTAACGCAAAATAAAAACTCCGCTATCCTTTTCGGATAACGGAGTTGTTTTAATTTGGCAGCGCCAATGGGAATTGAACCCATGATTTCGCCTTGAGAGGGCGACGTCTTGACCTCTTGACCATGGCGCCGTTTAAAAAAATGGCTCCGGGACTAGGGCTCGAACCCAGACAAGAAGATCCAGAATCTCCTGTGCTACCATTACACCATCCCGGAGTGAGTACTTTCA
>JAFZIG010000083.1 GCA_017554485.1 Acidaminococcaceae bacterium
CGCCGTCATCTTGCCCTGTTCGTCTACCGGGCAGACGAGAGGCACGTTGTATTTCAGACAGGTCAGATAGTCCACGTCACCATGGCCGCCGGCGGTATGCACGCAGCCGGTACCGGTTTCCAGATCAACATAGTCTGCCAGGCAGATCATGGATTTGCGGTGGTTGTATTCCGGGAAAGGATGCTCGCATTCCGCGAATTCCATCTCCCGGCCTTTTACCGTGCCCAGCACCTTGCCTAATGTCAGGCCCGCTTCCGCCGCCACATTATTGACCAGCTCGCTGGCCAGGAACAGCACTTCGTCGCCGTTTTCCACAAAGGAATATTCAAAATCAGGATGTAATGTCACCGCCATGTTACCGGGAATGGTCCAGGGGGTGGTGGTCCAGATCACTACATAGACCGGCCGGCCGTTGACGCCTTCCGGTGTTTTTCCATTGTCTTTGGTCAGGGGGAACTTCACATAAATGGTCGGCGTCTTCTGGTCCGCGTACTCGATTTCCGCTTCCGCCAGAGCCGTCTCGCAATGGGGACACCAGTATACCGGCTTCAGCCCTTTATAAATATAACCTTTGTTGGCCATGGCGCCGAACACCCTGATCTGCTCCGCCTCAAAGGAGTGATGCAGGGTCAGGTACGGATGGTCCCAGTCGCCAAGTACGCCCAGGCGTTTGAACTCTTCCCGCTGGATATCGATGAACTCATGGGCATAGGCATTGCACTTGGCCCGCAGGTCCAACGCCGTCATGCTGTGGCGGTCCACGCCCATGGCATTCAGGCAGGCGTGCTCAATGGGCATGCCGTGGGTATCCCAGCCGGGAATATAAGGCGTATCAAAGCCTTTGGAGTATTTATATTTAATAATAATATCTTTCAGAATCTTGTTCATGGCCGTACCCATATGGATATGACCGTTGGCATAGGGAGGCCCGTCATGGAGCACCCATTTGGTATGCCCTTCATGCAGCTTCTGTTTCTTTTCGTAAATCTTGTTCTCTTCCCAGAATTTCAGAAATTCCGGTTCCCGCTTGGGCAGGTTGCCACGCATGGGAAACTCTGTTTCCGGTAAATTCAGCGTCTTACTGTAATCCAATTTCTCTTCCTCCTGATTCGTTTCTCTATGTAAGGAAAGGCCGACAAGGCCGCTTTTCCACAACAGCCGATTTTAATTATACAAAGTATGTCGCATTTACCTTATGTTTTACTACTTTTGGTAAAAGGCGTCAATAGCGCCCAGCTTAAATTTATGGATACCGTACCCTTCTCCTGTCTGCAAATGGGATAAATCATTCAGCCGGAATATGGCGTGTTCTTTCCATTTGTTGATACCCAGCACCGACAAACTGGAAGGAAGGATATCCACGGAAAAATTCAGGCGGTTCACGTCGTCTATATCCAGGCCCAGCCAGTCGAAAATAATATTCTGTATCGTTCCCTTGTGGGAGATGATGATCAGGTTTTCCTTTTCCCAGTCTGCCGCTTCATGCAGACCGTCAACCGAACGCCGGTAGAATTCACGCCGGGTTTCCCCTCCCGGATAGTTCCGGTGATCCAGTTCTTTTAACGTGGCAGGGGGACAGTATATCGCCTTGGCTTCACTTTCTTTCAGACCTGCAGCTTTTCCGTTGTTCTTTTCCCGTAGGAACGCATAATCCTCCACTTTTTCTATACCCAGCTTCTCCGCAAAGATCTCAGCGGATTCGTGGGCCCGCTTCAAATCACTGCACAGGATCCGGAAGCGCGGCATTTTGCCGGAAAAATCCCTGGCCAGTTTCTCCGCCGCCGCTTCAATCTGCCTGCGGCCTTTATCCGTCAGGACCGAATCCGTCCAGCCACCGGTAAAATGTTCCGTATGGTGCGTCGCTTCCCCATGTCGTACAAGAATGATCATATCAGGATTCCTTGCTTCCTTCCGGCTTCGGTTCTGCATTTCCCGACTCTGTCTTCACTTCGCCGTTTACCGTTTCCGGTTTTGCGTCAACGCTTTGGGGTTTTGGTTCCGCTGTTTTCTGCAATTCGCTTAACGCTACACGCAGGTCTGCATTCTTACGGGGGAAACCGTTCCGGTTGAAGACCATGGAACCCCGGGGGTTAAATCTCGAAATAAGGGGCTTACGCATCCCCACATACCCGTTGCCTTCGGCCGCAGAAGATTTTTCGGCTTCGGCCGGGGTTGCATTTTCAGCAGCCGCAGCATGTGCTTTGGCAGCTTCAGTAAAATTTATTTCAGCCGTTTCCTCCGTCCCGGTTTTCACAGCAGCTTTTTCTTCTGCCGCTTCCACAACGTTTTCACGTACCGGCACTTCCTCTGCTGCGTTTCTTCCAGCTGCATCCTGTGTTGTTTTATTATCAGCTTCCGGCATTTTCTGCTTCGGAAGATCAACCACTGACTCACCTTCGGGAGCTGCCTCCTCCTGCGCGTCTGCAACAACAGGCTTAATCTCTTCCACAGTAGGTTCTGCCGGTGTCGGTGCTGCCTTTACGGCTTCCACAAATGCTGCAGCTCCATCATCAGTCCCAGCTACAACCGGTTCTGCCTTCGCTTCTAAAATCGGTTCCGCTTTCTTTACCGCCTGTAGCTTTGGCTGTACCATCTGTTCCACTGCGTACTCTGCGTCAAAACTATCATACAAAGAGAGCTGGGACTGCAGCAAACTCTTGAGCTGCTTGCTCTGGGAGTTTGCCTTGGTAACCATCGTATTATAGGTATCCATAGCTGCCGCTGCTTTTGTTTCTGCTACAAATATCATCTTCTTGCTGCGTTCAGTAGCTTCATTTACCATGGAATTGCTTCGTTCCGTTGCTTCCTGTACCATGGAATTGCTGCGCTCCGTTGCTTCATTTACCATGGAATTACTCCGCTCTGTCGCTTCCTGCACCATGGAACGGCTGCGTTCCGTTGCTTCCTGTACCATAGAGCGGCTTTGTTCATTGGCCTCTGCCATTATCTTCTGAGACCTGTCTGTTGCCTCGGCAACCATGTTCTGGGATTTCTGCGTGGCTTCTGCCACCATATCCTGGGACTTCTGCCGCGCTTCCGCAATCATATCCTGCGACTGCTTCTGGGCGTTGGCGATCATCTCATGAGCCTTTTGCGTCGCTTCCGCCACAATGTTCTGGGACTGCTGATTCGCATCTGCCATCACCTGGTTGGCGTGCGCTGAAGCTTCCGCCTCCAAAGTACGGGCCTGTTCCCGGCTGTCTGCCAGTTGGGACTTGCAGCTGTCTTCTGCTTCCACTTTCATCCTGGCTACTTCAATCTCCGCCAGACTCTTCATTTTATCAACAAAAGACTGGGTTTCTTCCTTCAGCTTGCTGGTAGAGGAATCTGTTTTGCTACGGAGACCGAGGGCGTAGGAATCCGCATCAGTGCGGGTGGATTTGCCGTAATCGTCTGCTTCCTCCCGGGTCTTGCTCGCATATTCGTCAGCCATCTTCCGGACTTTATCTGCATAAGCGTCCGCTTCGGATTTCATGCGGGTAATCTCCGCTTCCGTATCGGCCCGCAGCTTATTACAGAACGAAACAGCCGCCTCTTTCTGCTTATTGCAGGCCAGTTCGGTCTCTTTAGTCAGCACTTCTGCCTTCTGCAAGCTGTTCTTCTTCACTTCATCCGCAGTTTCCTGAGCCACCACCAGCGTACTCTGCATAGTGCTTTCCATCCGCTGGTAATACTCCAGTTTTGCACTTACCCGCTCTACGGAATCCTTTAGCTCCACATTATCCTGATATAAACGTTCGTAATCCCTGGAAACCTGCAAAAAGAACTGATTGACTTCGTCTGTGTCGTAACCACGAAAACCTTTGGAAAAAGTTTTTCCATTTAAGTCCAATGGCGTCAGCATAAATTTTCCTCCTGCTAAAAAATCTATATTTTATATATCGCTTTATATATCGCTTTGTATATTATATGTTTGCATGGTTGATACCATGCAATAGTCATTAAATACTCATTATATATACCGCTTAAGGGTAACGGCACAGCGTCCCTTTTTCGTCGTGCCGCGAATTTCGGCAAGCTCCACCCGCCCACGGCCGCGAAAGGAAATGATATCGCCTTCCGCAACGGATTGGGACGCGTTCTTTGCTTCCTTCCAGTTCAGTTTAACATTCTGGCTTTTGATTTCTTCCGCCATCCGGGAACGGCTGATGCCGTATCCCGCCGCTGCCACCGCATCCAGCCGCAGGGCCGCCACGGTAGCCGAAATGATTTTAACCTTTTCTTCCTTCGCCTGCAATTCTTCCCGGCCGATTTGCTGCAGGCTCACATGGGCCGCACCGATCTGGGTCAGGTTGCTTTCAATGTAATTGGCAAAGGTTTTGTCCGCCACAAACTGGGCGCCTTCGGTTACCAGTACGATATCCCCCATGATCTCGCGTTCGCAGCCCATGCCCATGAACGCGCCCAGGATATCCCTGTGGCCTAATGTATAATACCGCTTATCCCAGGATACAAGATAGCAGACCAGTCCAAAATCCGGTATCCCGTAAAAATCCTCTGCCACAAAGGCAGCTTTCGTCCGTTCCGCATTGGCAAACCCGCCGTCCGTTTCCAGCCGGATGCCCTCAAAGTTTGCCGCCACGATCTCCGCAACATTCCTGCCGTGAGGATCTAAAAACTCGCTGACCTTGTACTTTGAGGTTTTCCGGACAGCTTCCGCCAGGTCCACCAGCCTTACTGCCAGTTCCTCATCCCCGCCGGCTTTAAAGTAACGTAATATTTTATCCCTGTCTGTCATGCAATTAAAACCTTCAACCGTTCTTCTGCAATGTTTTGTTTTTACATTGCAGCGCAGCACATGTAATATGCTGCGCCAGCAACTGGCAAACTCATTGCCTCAGTGTTTTTTCAATTCTTCGCTCCGGTCCAGCACCGCCTGTACCGCATTGTACAGCGCGCCCCGCACCGCGCCGTTCTCCAGCGCCTTGATGCCGGCAATGGTGGTTCCGCCGGGGGACGTCACCATGTCCCGCAGCATCGCCGGATGCTTTCCGGTCTCCAGCACCATCTTGCCTGAGCCCGCAAAGGTCTGGGCCGCCAGCTTGATCGCTGCCGCCCGGGGCAGTCCGGCCATGACGCCTGCGTCCGCCAGCGCGTCGATCATCACATACACATAACCCGGTCCGCAGCCGGAGACTGCAGTGACCGCTTCTATATCTTTTTCCTGGATCCGCAGCGTTTCCCCGCAGCAGCCGAAAATCTGCTCTACGGTTTGCACCGCTTCCTCACTTACGCCGGCGCCGGGCGCGATGGCGGTCATACCCGCTCCTACTGCCAGCGGCGTATTGGGCATCGTACGGATCACCATGTGTCCCTTAAAAATACCGGCAATTTTTTCAATGGTAACAGAGCCCATAATAGACACTATCACAGCCTTGCCCGGCACGGCGGAAACCAGTGCGCCGCGCAGCACGCTGTCCACCATCTGCGGTTTGATGGCCAGCACTACCATGTCCGCATCCTTCACCGCCTCGCAGTTATCCACCAGGCCGGTGACGCCATAGGTCTCATGCAGATAGTCAGCGCGCTCCTGCCGGTGTGCGCCCACATAAATCGCCGCCGGATCCATCAGCTTCGCACCGGTGACGCCTTTGATAATGGCTTCTCCCATAGCACCGCCGCCGATAAACGCCAGTTTTTTCAAATTCAGTTTTTCGGCCACGAGGATCCCCCTCTTTCTCCGCCATACACTTCCGCCTCCGCGTCAATATCCACATTGCGGGGCGCACAAACCAGAATGTTAGGCCCGATGGTACGGATTGTCCCGTTCAGCGCATAGATTGTGCCGCTGATAAAATCCGTCATGCGTTTACGCACAGTCTGATCGGTGGTTTCAAAGTTCACCACTACAGGCTGGTCGTTACGCAGGTAATCCGCCACCTTCTGGGAATCATCAAAGCTGGTCGGCTCGATGACCACTACGCGCACTTCCGTAGTAGTCTTCATCTGGATTGTACGGTTTTCTTTTTTATTCTTCCGTATCCGGGACAGCAGACCCGGCTTTTTCTCTTTGACTTCCCGTTCTACAGGAACCGGTTCCGGTTCTTCTTTCACCACCGGGATCGGGGCCGGACGAACCGCTTTCGGAAAACCTTTTTTAGCAGGTTTCTCCACCACTTCTTCCTCTTCCGCTTCTTCGTCCTCTTCCTCTTCTTCCATCATCCGGTTCGGATCATCCGGATCATATAACCCAAGCGCATCCGAAATGCGATCCAAAAATCTTTTCTTCCCCATATCGTGTGTCTCCTTAGTGTTTAAACCCAACATCTTACGTCATGTGTTTACTTCACTGCCACATACATTAATTTCTGAATCAATACCCCCGGTTACCGTAATCGCGGGCGCCAAACAGCGCCGTGCCTACACGCACCATGTTGGCACCTTCTTCCACGGCAATATCGTAATCACTGGTCATACCCATAGACAGGTAGTCAACATCCTTCCGTTGCCGCTTCAGTCTGCAAAAATACTCATAACCCTGCCGGAACACAGCATGCAGCACAGACTGATCCGGCGTATTGGGCGCAATCACCATGATGCCCCGGACTCTGATGTGAGGCAGATCATCCAGCACAGGCAGAACCATTTCATACTCTTCCGGAAGAAAACCGGTCTTCTGGGGTTCCCTGGCTACATTGATCTGCAGCAGCACATCCATGACCTTGTCCTGCTTCGCCGCTTCTTTTTCCAGTGCCCGGATCAGATGCTCGCTGTCCGCCGATTCGATCAGGTCAAAAAATTCTACCGCCTGCTTTGCCTTGTTGGTCTGCAGATGCCCGATCAGGTGCCATTTGCCCGGATGCCCGATTTGCTGCTGCTTTCCCCGGGCTTCCTGCACCCGGTTCTCACCAATATTCCCGACACCCAGCGCTTCTATTTCCGTAATAACGTCAGCCGGATGGTTTTTCGTCACCGCAACCAGGCACACCGTATCACCGGTCTCCTTTTTCTCAGTTCGTTTTGCCAGTGCCGACGCAATCGTTTCCCTCACAACACGCAGATTATCTGCCAACATAAAACAAGACCTCTTTTGAATCTGAATTCATATATCTGAATACATATAATAGAAATTATACCACATTAAAGCATAACAGAAAAGTACGAATTCAGCAAGAAAAAAGTGGGTTCTGCTTCTCATGCGCAGTGCTTTTCCGATTACCTGTCTGTTTTCACTCTTTTCTGCACAAGCACACGCCCATGCGCCCCGTTTTTCCGTTTTCATAACGGTAAGAGCAGAACAGTTCCGGATTGTGGTTAGTGCAGACACCCGCTGTCGAAACATTGGCAGGAACTACACCCGCTTCCAGCAACTGCAACCGGTTGACCTGCCACAAATCCAGCCAGTATTTCCCGTCGCATTTTTCTATGAAACAGGTTTCGTAACCACGCATCTTTTCCCGTACCACATCGTCCACTTCATAGCAGCAGGCGCCGATGGACGGACCGATGGCCGCCAGCAGGTTTTGCGGTTTAATGCCGAAGACTTCCGCCATGGCCTGAACCGTTTTTTTCGCGATCTGTGCCGCTGTTCCCCGCCAGCCTGCATGAGCCAGTCCGATTGCTCCGGTTTCCGGATCAGCTAAAAGTACCGGCACACAGTCCGCATAGAATAATAACAGGGGCACATCTGCCAGAACGGTGATCAATGCATCCGTTTCCGGAATTGTATCGGCAAAAGAAAGCGCTCCGCTGCCGATCAAATTCTCTGTAATGACCTGAACGTTACTTCCGTGTACCTGGGCACAGGTGGTAAACCGTTCTGCATTTACACCGATGGCCGCCGCGAACTTTTGCCGGTTCCGTAACACCTTTTTCGGATTATCTCCCACATGCAACGCCAGGTTCAGCGTGCCGGGAACAACATCGCTCTCCCCATGAAAACGGCAGGAACAGGCTGTGAGAAAACCGACCTGTTGAAAGCCGGGAAAGTATCCAAACCAGATATTATTGTGTGACGTCAACTTGAAATCGTTTTGCATCCATTTTCCTCTTTTAAATATAATTTAAACTGTTTTTGTTTTCTGTTTAGTATCTTAATTTTCGATAAGCAGCTGACAATTGTCAACAATCAGAAATTGAAAAAGTATATAAATCCTAATTCATCGTGCAAACGCCGCAGCGTTTACAACCCTCAAAACAGCCGGGGGTAAACTTGCCTGTCCGGGATTTTTCCCGTTCTCTTAACAGGTATTCTTTGGTCACGCCCATGTCCAGGTGATCCCAGGATAAGGTTGCATTCGTTTTAAATTCCCGGCAGGCCGACTCCTCCGGAACAATGTGATAGAACTGGAATGCTTCTTTCAAACCCGTCCGGTTTTCTGCCGCCCAAAGCAAAACCGTTCCAATTCTCCGAGTTCCCCTTGCCAGAACAGCTTGTAACACTGTCTCTTTCAACGACTCAGTAAGCAGGCGGATTCGCTTGTCTTTTTTGAAACCGTTCTGCAGCAGCTTTAACCTTCTCTTTAATACTCTTGTATCTTCCAGCGGCGACCACTGGTATGGCGTAAAGGGTTTAGGGATAAACGCGTTGACGGACAGTACCAGGTCTCCTTTATGACCCAGTTCGTCCATACGGTTTCGTACACGATGTACCAAGGCAATCATTTCCTCTATGTCTTCATCGCTTTCCCCCGGCAGACCGATCATAAAATACAACTTAATGTTCGGCATGCCTGCCAGAGCTGCATATTCCATAGCCTGATAAACATGCTCTTCGCTGATTCCTTTGTTGATGGACGCCCGCATCCGGCTGCTGCCTGCTTCCGGAGCCACCGTCATGGTCCGCTGCCCGCTTTTGGCCAGAGCCTGTACCAGCGGCAGATCCAAAGTATCTGCCCGTAATGACGCACAGGAAAAAGACACGTTTTCGCGGACCAGCGCCTCTGTCAGTCCTTTCATTTCCGGGTAGTCCGAAACCGCAGCCCCCATCAGTCCAACTTTGGCCGTTGGTGCCGGACGCTTCCGGATGTCCTCCAGCAACCGTTGCAGATTTCGGTTGCGTGGCTTGCGGAAACAGTAACCTGCCATGCAGAACCGGCAATGCCGCCCGCAGCCCCGGGCCACTTCAACAATATACATGTTGGCAAATTCCGTATAGGGTGAAACGATAGCCGACGTGTGGGGATAGTCCTCCAGATTTTTCACCCACTGGCGGGCGATCTTTTCCGGTACATTCTCAGTCCGTTCCATACCTGAAAACACATCTGCCTCATCATATTTCGGCACATAAAACTGCGGCACATATACGCCTGGCAGCTGCGCCGCTGCCAGCAGTTTTTCTTCCCGTGTCTTCTTTTCCATGCGCAACTGCTCCAAAAGTTTCAGCAGCTTCGGCAGGGTTTCTTCCCCTTCGCCGATAACCGCTATGTCCGCAAAATCCGCCAGGGGTTCCGGATTAAAGGTAGCGCAGGGACCGCCAATAATCACAAAGGGATCCTGGTCACCCCGTTCTTTCGCTAACCGTTTGATATGCCCCAGCCGGAGCTGTGTCAGAAAGTTCAGGTAATCCATCTCAAAGGAGATCATGGCACAGATATAGGGATAATTTGCCAGAGGCCGCTGGGTTTCCATGGAGAACAAGGCTGTTTTCGTTTTAATGTATTCGGCCTGTTTTTTCGGTTCCGGCAGGAAAAAACGTTCGCAGGCCCACCCCTTTTGGTTCAGGATCTGGTACATAATGTGCAGGCCCAGATTCGACATCCCCAGATGATAGGTATTCGGGTATAAAAAAGCCACCGGGACCCGAAGTCCCGGGGCAAATATCTGTGTTCCAATTTCTGCTGCAAGGATATCCTTAACTTCTTTTTGCAGATGCCAGCTCAAGCCAGTGTCCTTTCTTCAGGATATGGCGTCGGAAATGGAAGTATGTGTTTCCTTTTCCCGCACTATTTATCCATAGTTTATTTTGCCTTCAGTTTCTTTTCCAATGCATCGATGATAGTCTTTAGTACTTTCAGCCGCGCATACAGTTTGCTGTTGCCCTCAACGATGATCCAGGGAGCGTAGTCCGTATTGGTGCGCCCGATCATTTCGTTCACGGCGTCTTCATACTCCGCCCACTTGGCCCGGTTGCGCCAGTCTTCGTCAGTGATCTTCCAGAGTTTTTCCGGATTGTTTTCCCGTTCCTTGAAACGGCGTGCCTGTTCGTCCTTGTCGATCTGGAGCCAGAATTTCAGTACCACAATGTTGGCTTCCGTCCATTCCTTTTCCATTTCGTTGATCTCGTCATAGCCACGGCGCCAGTCCACATCCGGCGTAATTTTTTCAATACGTTCTACCATGACCCGGCCGTACCAGGTGCGGTCGAACAGGGCGATCTGACCGGGAGCGGGAACATTGATCCAGAAGCGCCACAGGTAATGGAACAGACGCTCCACCTGGTTAGGCGCAGAGTACGGATGCACGCTGAAGTCCAACGGATCCAGGGCTTCCGCCACGCGTTTGATGGCGCCGCCTTTTCCACCGGCATCCCAGCCTTCAAAAGCCAGTATCGTAGAAATGCCTTTGTTGAAGGCTTCTACCTGCAATTCCCGGAGCCGTTTCTGGTATTCCGCCAGCTTTTCTTTATATTCATCTTTGGAAATATCTTTACTCAGATCTACTTTGCTGAGGATGTCGTATTTCCGCTTGCTGTCGCTTACGTTCGTGGAAAGACGCTGCGCCTGCTTGTAGGTCGTGTAAGCTTTCACCGCTTTGTTGATTCCGTCTACTACCGCGTTGAAGATTTCGTATTCTGCCACATCCACATCTTCCCCGCTGATCAGGTTCCAGGGAGCATTCTCCGTGTCAGTAGCCTTCAGCATCTCGTCATAACGTTTGTAGAACTTGTCGTACTGGCCTTCTTCCGAATAAATCTCTTTGACAGGCTTCCATGCTTTTCCGGCTGCTTTCATTGCGTTTTTCCGGTTCTTTTCCTGCTGTTTTTCCGAAATATGCACGAAGAATTTCAGCAGGCAGTAATGCCCGTCCGTCAACTGCTTTTCAAAAGCATTGATTTCATCAAAGTCCGTCCGGGTAGATTTTGCTTCATTCTTCACTTCGATGTCATTTTTCAGATAGTACCAGCTGTGACGGTAAACAACGATATGCCCCGGAGGCGGCAGGCGTTTCCAGAACGAGGTAAAGAAGGGCTGCTGCCTTTCCGTTTCCGGAATTCTTGTTGAAGTGAACACGCGGAAACCACGGGCATCCATATACTGCATCATCTTCCCGACGATCTCGCCGCGGCGTGAATTGCGCCAGCCTTCAAAGACCATGATGATTGGCATGCCTGCTTCCCGTGCCGCACGCTGGGCCTTGCCCAGTTCATAGCCCAGCTTGTCGTCCAACAGCTTTTTCAGTTCCGACTTTTTCAGTTTTGCTTCCAGGTTAACTTTTTTTAACATCAGAATTTGTCCCCCTTCCAGGGCGTCAGCCCCCGTGGCTTATCCAGTATGACTTTCAGCCGGATGCCCCGTTTTAAGTCCTGTTTATTTAAGCGGGGCTGAACGGGTACGCGTTCTGCCCCTGTTTGTAAACCGATTTCCCCTTCTGCAGAGTGCGTTTTGCTTTGCGCCCTGTCTTTCAGCTGTTGCCTGTTCCTTGCAATCTGCTGTGCTTCCTGCCGTGCAGCTTCCACTTCATGGTGGGAAAAGCTCCCGTCCGTCTTCCGCCACATGCTGTCTTCTTCCCGGCAGACCGCATCATGATCTTTCAAAACCGTTGTCCGCTCTTCCCTGTCCGGGGAAATGTCCCGCGGTTCTGATGACTGTCTTCCCTCTGCTCTTTCCGAAGACCGGGATTTCTGCTCCGATGGCAAACCCGGCGAAGGTTTTTCATTTGGCTTCTGCCGTTCATCGGTAAGAGGCGGCAGGTCCTCATTATCAAAATCCGGCAGCTTTTTATCCGGGAAAAAGATCCGGGCCTCCCGTTTTAACTGTCTTGCCAGTTCCTCTTCTTCCGAAAGACGCTGTTCCTCCCGGATGGGAACGGCCGGAATATAGTTTCGGTTAAAAAACATGTAAGACTCCTGCAACATTACCTGGCAATGTTTACATTACAAACAATTACGGTTTCATTTTCACTGCTCACACTGTTTTCGCAAATTCCGGTTACGCTTCCTCAGGCGTATCCGTCCCGGAGATAGCTTTGCGCATCTGGGTATCGGCGTTGATGTTGTTCATTCGATAGTAATCCATGACGCCCAGCCGGCCTTGCCGCAATGCATCCGCCATGGCTTCCGGTACTTTGGCTTCCGCTTCCACGACCTTGGCCTTCATCTCCTGGGTGTAGGCTTTCATTTCCTGTTCCTTGGCTACTGCCATGGCCCGGCGCTGTTCCGCCTTTGCCTGGGCAATCCGCTTGTCCGCTTCCGCCTGGTCTGTCATCAGTGAGGCACCGATGTTGCGTCCTACATCCACGTCCGCGATATCAATAGACAAAATTTCAAAGGCGGTACCTTCGTCCAACCCTTTGTCCAGCACCGTTTTGGAAATATGATCCGGGGATTCCAGCACGTCCGTATGCATCTCGGAAGAACCTACTGTGGTAACGATGCCTTCGCCCACCCGGGCGATGACCGTGGCTTCCCCGGCGCCGCCCACCAGCCGTTCAATATTGGCCCTGACAGTGACCCTTGCCTTTACCCGCAGTTCGATGCCGTTTTTGGCCACAGCGCCTACTACCGGTGTCTCAATAACTTTGGGATTGACGCTCATCTGGACTGCTTCCAGCACGTCGCGGCCGGCCAGATCGATGGCGCAGGCCCGCTCAAAATTCAAGTTGATAGCTGCCCGGTGTGCCGCAATCAGGGCGTCGATGACACGGTCCACATTACCGCCTGCCAGGTAATGGGCTTCCAGCTGATCGGAATTGACTTTTAATCCCGCCTTGTTTGCCTTGATCAAAGGCAACACGATTTTATCCGGTGGTACCCGGCGCAAGCGCATGCCCACCAGGTTAAAAATGCTGACGCTGACCCCTGCGGAAATGGCAGAGATCCAGAGACCTACCGGCACAAACTGCAAAAAGATGAACACGCCGATAATGATCAGAAACAGGCTGGCGCTGCCGCCCATGAGTAATTTAGACATAAATCCCTCCAATTATTACTGTCTGAAAAAGACTTTTAAATATCTGTTTAATAAATAAGAACTCTTTATTCTTTATTATTATACTATTTTATCAGGCCGTGCGCTACTAAAAATGTATCATACCCTGAAGAATTCACGTTTTTTTCCCAAAAAAACAGCAGTGCCTGTTACGACACTGCTATTCGTTGTTTACTGTAATAAGCTTTTTACGATCACATTGATCCGTTTGCCGTCGGCGCGGCCCTGCACCCGGGGCATGACTGCTTTCATCACTTTTCCCATTTCTTTCGGGCCTGTAGCGCCTGTGGAAGCAATCACTTCCTTCACGACAGCCGTCAATTCTTCATCGCTCATAGCTGCCGGCAAATACGCTTTCAGGATTTCCAGTTCCTGATTGGTCTGGTCAATCAAATCCTGCCGTTTCCCTTTGATGAATTCAGCCAGGGAATCTTCCCGCATCTTGACTGCCTTCATGATAACAGCTAAGACTTCATTTTCCGTAAGCTCTTCTTTGTTTTTTCCGTTGATTTCCGCATTGCGGATGTCGGACCGGACCATACGAATTACTTCCAAACGAAGCTTGCCTGCTTCCCTGTCCTTCATCGCCTGCTTCATATCAGCCATCAGTTTTTCTTTTGTGGTCATACGACCCGCCTCCAATTATCTGGATTTACGTTTTCTGGCTGCTTCGGATTTTTTCTTACGCGCTACGCTCGGTTTTTCGTAGTGTTCGCGTTTCCTGACTTCGGAAAGAATGCCAGCCTTCTGGGTTGCGCGTTTAAAACGGCGCAGCGCGCTTTCCAGGGACTCGCCTTTGCCAACTTTAACTTCTGCCATCTGATCTCCCTCCCTCCACACACTTAGGGAAGTGTTCGGTTAATTTCATTATATACAG
>JAFZIG010000084.1 GCA_017554485.1 Acidaminococcaceae bacterium
CCTCCAAAAACTAAGAAAGAACAGCAGATCAAGTCGAGAAATGGTATAATACCAATGGGTGATGAAAGATGGAGCAAGCAGGGATATTCGATGAAATCGAACGGCTGGAACGTTTGAGTGAGCTAGGTGATCCGCTGAATAAGCTGAACGAGATTGATTGGGATATGTTCGTGCCGATGATCAGGAAAGCGTTGGCGAAGACGCCCAAAGGGCCAGGCGGACGCCCCCGCTACGACATCAAGTTGATGCTGAAAGTGCTGATGCTCAAGAGGATGTACAATCTCTCGTTTGAGCAGACGGAATATCAGATCAACGACCGACTCAGCTTCATGCGGTTTCTGGGGCTGACCATCAGCGACAAAGTACCGGATGCGAATACCATCTGGAACTTTTACAACGATCTTTCCCAGGCACAGTTGGCCGACAAGATGTTCGACGCATTCAAGCAGAAGCTGCTGGATGAGCACATGATTCTGCGGGAAGGCAGCATTGTGGACGCAACGTTCGTAGACGCGCCGCGTCAGCGGAACACACGTGAGGAGAACGAAAAGATCAAAGCGGGAGCGATTCCGGAGGACTGGAAGAAGGATGAGCCGAAAGCTAAGCACAAGCTCCGGCAGAAGGATACGGACGCCCGTTGGGTGACGAAGAACAAAGAACGCCACTTCGGATACAAGAATCATGTGAAAGCAGACCAGAAGAGCAAACTGATTGACAAGTACACCGTGACCGACGCTTCTGTCCATGACAGCCAGGCAATGCCCGACCTGATCACCAAAGACGACCAAGCCATGTACGCCGACAGCGCTTATATTGGAAGCACCATTGCCGAAGCCCTGGCATCCAATGGAATCGAGAACCAAATCTGCGAGAAAGGCTTTCGGAATCACCCCCTGACTGATGAACAGAAAGACTGCAACAGGAAGAAATCGAAGGTACGTTCGAGGGTGGAGCACATATTTGGATTCATGACGGGCTCCATGAACGGGATCACCGTTCGGACAATCGGTATTACACGTGCGGCCTTCGACATCGGCCTGACCAACCTGCTGTATAACATGCGCAGGTATTGTTTCCTGTGCGCATCCGCATGAAAATGCTGAGTAATACCGATCTTTTAGCACCGGTGTCCCCCCGTTATCCTCAACTTTTCGCCGCTTTGAGCACCTTGGCCGCGCTTACGCACGGAAAATTGGCCGACGCAACCTAATATCGGAGGTTATTGGAGGTTGCCATTATACAAAACGAAGTGCAACAGAAGTGCAACACGGAATAGGCAAATTTGCCCTGGTCTATTTCAAAAAAATAAAAAAATTATTAAAAAATTATTAATTTATTTACTCAACTTTCCCATAAGCAAATGACAGCTGGTCTCAATCACTGCGGAGAAAATCAGGAAGAAAAAAGGAGGGTTGACAATCAAGCGGGAACGCAATTTGCAGAATCCAATCTGCTAAAGAACGGACGAAAAAGGGTCTGAATGAAACGAGGCTGGGAGCAGAACCAATTGAGCAACTGGACACGGACAGCTTCGTCAATACGGACAGCACCCTGTCGGATGCCGGTCAAAAGGATGTCAAAGAGCATCCGAAGGGAATCCCCCAATTCCATATCCCGGACTTCATCGAAAACACAGAAAACCAGTTCGCCCAAGGTGCGCCCATCGTTTTCCTGACGGCGTATCCATTCCAAAAGGATGTAACGGGTAAAGACCAGCGCCGTGCTGCTGACAGTCAGGTCATAGCTGACCCCGTGGAATTCCTTGCCCAGCTTGAGCAGGGATTTGCAGACCTTGAAGCAGCATTCGATCGACCAGCGATTGCCGTACAGACGCACGATTTCCGCGTCGGACAGATCGGTGTCTGTGGAAAGAATGATGATATACTCATTTCGCTTGTTCCTGTTCCGGACGAAAACCAGCTTCACAGGAATCCGCTGTTTCTCCGTTTTGACCAGAACAGAACCAAAGATGCCGCTGAAGCCATCGAAATGAATGTGTTTTGCCAGGTCTTTCAGTCCCAGGGATTTCCCATTGTACCGGTATTTCTGCTTGTTATCCTTCAGCATTCCGATCACATGCAAGCCTTCCTCCGTCACCCGCTTGATAAAAGGCTCGTTGGTGAACCAGGTGTCCATGAGGACATACTGCGCCGTGATTCCAGCGTTCAGGGCTTCCCGAATCAGGGAGATGGCGGCGTCGGGCTTGTGCAGAACCGCTTCCTTCCGCCGCCGGCCGCCGTTGGTGCGCTTGTCAATTGTTTCGTTCACTTCTTTCAGCCGCTTTTCCTGGTTAGCCGACGCCAGCATACGAAAGCCTATCGGTACAAAGCTGAAAGCATCCGTCCATCCCAGCGCCAACAGATTGAAGCCCTTTACTGTCTTTCCCCGAACATGATCGTATACATGGGACAGCAGTTCGGTCTTCTTGCTCCGTTCACGGGATATGACCGAATCGTCCAGTACCAGCATCTTTACCCGTTCCGGCCGGGTCAGCCTTGAAAAATAGGTGATCACCCGTACAGCCAGCACCATTACGAACCGGTTCCAGTTGGCATGATAATCCTCCAGAAACCGGTAATAGCTGTTCTTTGAACAGGCCGTTTCGCCCTTGTCCGATGAAAGGAAACGATACAGGTTCTCCCCTTGAAACACCAGCAGCAACAGCGTTTTGAACAATTCATACGCGCTGCGTCTGCTGCCGTCCTTTTCGCTTCCGTGCTTCCTGCTCTCCTTTCGGATGCTGTTCTGCCATAGCAGCGCCGCGATCCCCAGCGTCTTCATCGCTCCCATGAACCGCTGCTGACCTTCTTTTTCCTGCTTGCTTTTTTCTTCATTCTGGTGTAACATGGTTGCGGGCATCTCCTCTCGGTGGATTTGGTGTTAGCAACCTTATTTTACCAGAGTTTGATGCCCTTTTCCTTGTCAACTGTTTGTTTTTGGGATTATTTTTTCAGGCGGATTCTCTCTGTCTCGGGTGTTTCGTTATGGGAAAGTTGAGTTATTTTATGCACGGCGGTCACCTCATCGCCCACGAAAACCAATGGCGCTGCAGCTATTGTCAGACACATCATCAATGTGTGCAAGCTCCGACCCGGTTTCCTGCGGGTCTATTTCTTCCTAACAAGATTCCCGCCGCATCAGCAGCGGCTGAAAGGTGACGTGCTGATGGTTCTGCTCCTGTGAAATCAAACCTTTCATCAATTGCGCGGTATGCTTGACC
>JAFZIG010000085.1 GCA_017554485.1 Acidaminococcaceae bacterium
AAAGGTCAGGTTCAGGTCAAAGCGCAGGTCGCCGCCCCGCTGGGGTCCCTTGTCAGCCTGGCTGCCCCTGCGTCCGCCGGCGCCGCCGAAGAACATGTCGAAAATGTCCTCCATGCCGTTGCCGAAACCGCCGGCGCCAAAGCCGCCGAATCCGTCAAACCCGCTGAAACCGCCTGCGCCTCCTGCACCGCCGTTTTCAAAGGCCGCCATACCGAACTGGTCATACTGGGCACGCTTCTGTTCATCCGAAAGGACGCTGTAAGCCTCGCTGCATTCCTTGAACTTCTCAGCGGCTTCCGGATTATCCTTGTTCAAATCAGGATGGTACTTGCGTGCCAGTTTGCGATATGCTTTTTTGATATCATCGGCGCTGGCGTCTTTGGAGACGCCAAGCACCTCATAAAAATCTCTTTTTCCAGCCATTGTCTTATCCCATCCCGTTGGTTTTATTTCTTGTCGTCAACAACTTCCGCGTCGACTACGTCGTCTTCGGGCTTCTTTGCCTGCTCTGCGCCCTGGGCGCCGGATGCGCCGGCCGCGCCTGCGTCGCCCTTATTGGCTTCCGCCTGCTTGTACAGCTCTGCGGACAGCTCATACAACGGTTTGGTCAGCGCTTCGGTAGACGCTTTGATCTTGTCGTAGTCGTTGCCCTTCATATCTGCCTTCAGGGTATCCATGGCAGTCTTCACTTTGGCGATCAGGTCGTCCTTGCCCTTGCCTTCCATATCTTTGATGGTCTTTTCTGCCTGGTAAATGAGGGAGTCAGCCTGGTTCTTAACCTCGACACCTTCCTTGCGTTTCTTGTCCGCTTCCGCGTTGGCTTCTGCTTCTTTAACCATGCGGTCCACTTCGTCCTTGCTCAGAGTGCCGGAAGAAGTGATGGTGATCTTCTGTTCCTTGCCGGTGCCCAGATCCTTGGCGCTGACGTTTACGATACCGTTGGCATCGATATCGAAAGCGACTTCGATCTTGGGAACCCCGCGGGGAGCCGCAGGGATGCCGCCCAGTTCGAAACGGCCCAGGGTCTTGTTATCTGCCGCCATGTCGCGTTCGCCCTGCAGCACGTGGATATCAACAGAAGGCTGGTTATCCGTTGCCGTAGAGAAGATCTGCTTCCGGGACGTGGGAATGGTGGTGTTGCGGTCGATGATGCGGGTGAACACACCGCCCAGGGTCTCGATGCCCAGAGACAGCGGAGTTACATCCAGCAGCAGTACGTCTTTTACTTCGCCTGCCAGCACGCCGGCCTGAATGGCGGCACCGATAGCTACGCACTCGTCCGGGTTTACGTTGCGAGTAGGCTCTTTGCCCATGACCCGTTTGATGGCTTCCTGTACCGCCGGGATACGGGTAGAACCGCCAACCAGGATCACTTTATTAATATCTTTTGCCGTCAGGCCCGCGTCGCTTAAGGCACGCTTGGTCGGCCCAATGGTCTTTTCTACCAGATCGGCCGTCATCTCTTCGAATTTGGCGCGGGTCAGGTTCATGTCCAGATGTTTCGGGCCGTCTGCGCCTGCGGTGATGAACGGCAGGTTGATGTTGGTGGTCACCATGCTGGACAGTTCGATCTTAGCTTTTTCAGCAGCTTCACGCAGACGCTGCATGGCCATCTTGTCGTTGGACAGGTCGATGCCGCTTTCTTTCCTGAATTCGGCAACCATCCAGTTCATGATGCGGTCATCGAAATCGTCGCCGCCCAGATGGGTATCGCCGTTGGTGGCTTTAACTTCGAATACGCCGTCGCCCAGTTCCAGGATGCTGACATCGAAGGTTCCGCCGCCCAGGTCATACACCAGAATGGTGTGGTCGTCGGTCTTGTCGATGCCGTAAGCCAGAGATGCAGCCGTAGGCTCGTTGATGATACGCAGCACTTCCAGGCCTGCGATCTTGCCGGCGTCCTTAGTCGCCTGGCGCTGGGAATCAGAGAAGTAGGCCGGAACCGTAATGACTGCCTGAGTCACGGTCTCGCCCAGATATTTTTCCGCATCTGCTTTCAGCTTCTGCAGGATCATGGCGGAAATCTCTTCCGGGGAGAATTTCTTGTCGCCGATCTCCACACGGTAACCGGCTTCGCCCATGTGCCGCTTGATGGAGCTTACGGTACGGGCGGGGTTGGAAATAGCCTGACGTTTGGCCATCTGGCCTACCAGACGCTGGTCGTCTTTCGTGAAACCTACTACAGAAGGAGTCAGGCGGCTGCCTTCCGGGTTGGTGATAACGGTGGGTTCGCCACCTTCCATTACTGCTACAACAGAGTTCGTAGTTCCTAAGTCAATACCAATTACTTTAGACATGATGTATTCCTCCTTAAATTTTTAACTTAAATTAATAACCTTTCTATAAATTACTGAACCTTGCGGTCCACAACTTAACCTTTTCACACTGCAGATACCGCTACGGACAGTATCGGAACCTCATTTTTCCATTTACTCGTTACTGATGACGCGCACCTTGCTGTGGCGCACCACCTTGTCGTGAAGCTGATAGCCCTTTTCAAAGACCATATCGATGGTTTCGTCTTCCATCTCCGGGTTATGGCCCCGCATCACGGCTTCGTGGAAGTTGGGGTTGAACTTTTCCCCCTGGGCCGGAATCTCTTTCACACCCAGATCTTCCAGGGTCTTCACAAACTGCTTCTGGATGCCGGCCATCCCGTCCACCACGCTCTGCACATCCACGGCCTTCTCCGCTGCGGCTTCCGCCCGTTCAAAGTTGTCCAAAATCTGCAAGAACTTATTGACCACGCTGATGGTCACATAGGTAGCCAGTTCTTCCCGTTCTGTTGCATTGCGGCGGCGGAAGTTATCAAAATCTGCCTGCAGGCGCAGCAGCCGGTTTTTCGTTTCCGTTGCTTCTTCCTCTTTGGTCTTCAGCAGGGCCGCCGTGGCCATAAGCTGCGCTTTCACATCTTCCAGCGTTTCTTCGGTTGCTTCGTCCTGCTTCGCTTCCTCAGCAGTATTTCCTGCTGTTCCTTCTCCCTGTCCGGTTCCCGGAGTTTCCGGCTGTTCAGGTGTGCTTCCGGCGGTTACGTTTTCTGCAGCCGCCGCGTCCTGGTTCAGGTTAACCTCTTCCCAGTTCTCTTCCTGATTCTCTATCCTGTTAAACAATGTCGCTCCTCCTTTTGGAATCTTTCTATATCAAATTACTGTAATTTCTGTTCAAACTCCTGGAAAATTTCCGTCCTGACCGGACTGAAACTCACTTCGGCTCCTGCAGGATCGTTTCCAGATATTTATGCAGATAATTCATCACCGCAATGACCTTCCGGTATTCCATCCGGGTAGGTCCCAGCACCGCCATAGTGCCTACGATCTGTCCGTTCAGCCGGTAGGTCGCCTGCACCATACTGCAGTCCTTGATTCCCGTGAACTTGTTCTCGCTGCCGATGGTCACCTTCAGGCCGGAGTCGTCCCCGGCATTCAGGATATCCTTGACCACCTTTTCTTCTTCCAAAATCCCCAGCAGGTTCTTTACCCTTCCTACGTCCTGGAACTCCGGCTGGTTCAGCAGCTGCTTGGCGCCGCCCAGGAACACCTTCTGCTCGCTGTTCTTCGCGGCGATCTTGCCGATGGCTTTCTTCAGGGAAGCCAGCATCACTTCATCTTCCGATACCGCGGAATACACTTCCTGCAGCAGGTCGCCGGTGATCTCCGTAAGCTGTCTGCCTTCCAGCAGGTTGCTCATTTTACCGGAAAGATAATCCATCTCACCAGCCGACATGCCCGCCGGAATATCAATGAGCCCGTTGTCCATAGCCCCATCGTCAGTAACGATGCACAGGATCGCCTGGGTATCGCTCAGGGGCAAAAACTTCAGATACTTAAACCGCGCCGTGGATTTTTTATTGGCCAGCACCAGCGAAACATTCTGGGTCATGCGGGACAGAATCTTGGCCGTGGATTTAAAAATATCATCCATGCTGCGGATGCGTTCCTTAAACCAGCTGTTGATCAGCGCCCTGTCGTTTTCCGTCAGCACGCCGGGTTCTTCCTTCATGGAATCCACATACAGGCGGTACGCCTGGGCCGAAGGAACACGCCCTGCTGAGGTATGGGGCTGCTCAAGATAACCTAACAGTTCCAGATCGCTCATCTCGTTACGGATGGTAGCCGGACTCAATCCCAGGTTGTGTTTGCGGGCAATTGTTCGCGAACCCACCGGTTCCGCAGTTTCAATGTAGTCTTCGATGATGATCTGCAGGATTTTACGTTTACGGTCGTTTAACATAATCCCACCTCATCCTTGTTCAGGAGGCCCTTGTCATGCGCCTCCTTAATACTTCTCAGTTTTATTAGCACTCACATTGACAGAGTGCTAATATCTTTTCCACTGTTAGAATAGCACCCCTTTTCAACAATGTCAATAGTCAAAAAGTAAAATTTTTATTTTTTGCCGCACAATTCACACAAACTTCATAATCGGGGCACGAAACGTCACGATGCGAAGTAATAATAGTAAAAGAAAAACGATTGTACAGCAATTAACTTACCGTACAACCGTTCCGTTTTTCCTATGCAGTTTATCCTGGTTTCGCAACGGCCCCTCCTGAAATTATATAAGACATTGAAGCTGTGATTTCTCAATTATGATTCTTAAATATTCTTTCCTGCCAGTTTTTTCTGTTTGTCCAGCTCTGCCTTACATTATCATTACGGCTTCACAGCCAGAATGACGATCTTTTCATGTTCCGGACAGTCGGCCAGTTCAATGTCCAGCACGGCCTGCACCTGTTCCCGGCTGGCCAGGCCGGAAAGGTTCAGCTGCTTTTCCCCGTAGTAGGCAAACAGTCCGGGCAACTGCCCGCCAACAGTCCCAAACTCTACGGTGTCTTCCAGCAGCATGGCCAGATCTTCTTTCAGCTTTGCCCGGCTGGTCACCACCGCACCCAGCCCTTCCCGGCGCAGGCAGATGACCCCGTTGCGGTCCAGCACTCGTACCTTATGTTTACGGGAAGAGAAAAGGCCGAAGAACTTCTTTGTGTATTGCCCGTCGTAAATGTGCCATTTGCCTGCAGATGCCGCCTCTTCCACATTCGGTTCCGGCAGCTCCATGGACCGGGCCGCAATGGCGAGAAGCTCCGCATCGGAAAGCGCGCTGTTGCTTCCTTCACTTTTGCGCAGCTCCGAGGCACCCAACGCAACCGCCCGCAAAATATTGGTCTTTTTATCATACTCAATGGCAATTTCCACCGTGGATTCGCTGGCTCCGGCCCGCAGGATCTGTTCCATGGCCTCCCGGCGGATGGCGCGGATGTCCTGCTCTGTGGGGTTTAGCACCGTCCGCTCCACCACTTCCCGCACCATGGCCATGGCCACGCCAATGGTAGAGATGATAGGCGCGTTCTTCACCGTTTTCCAGCATATCCCCATGACCTTGCCAAGATAAGGAACCACCACACCGGCGCTGCCGCCGCCCCCTGCCAGGCAGAGAACGGAAGGCGACAGTTCGTAATCCGCGATCAGCTTTTTCACGATTTCCCCGATTTTTGCCGCGCCCCGGTCCATAGCCTGTTTCGCGGCTTCTTCCGCGGAGCAGCCAATGGCGTCGCCCAGCGCCTGCCAGGCCACACGGGCCGCTTCCCGGTCACCCGAGGCGTAATCCCCTTCCGGCACAGACCCCAGCAGGTTTGCCGCGCCGGCCAACGTCAGGGAAACGCGACCTCCGTCCGCGCCCTCCACAATGGCATACACAGCCTCGTCTTCCGGGCAGGGCGCCACAAATTTCACGTTGGGCTGCTGCAGTTTTTCCGAAAACACCTCATAGGGCAGGCCCGCAATGTGCGCGCTGCGGGGACCAACATCGGTGATTTTCCCGTTTTCCACACGAATCATGCTGCCGCCTGCCACGCCCAGGGTGCGCACGTCCAGGGAAGACAGGTAGGTTTTGTGTCCGCCCACTTCCCCGTAGCGAACCATGACGCGCCCGTCCTTTACCACGGAAATATCCGTTGAGGTCCCGCCGGATTCCAGAAAGATCCCGTCCGAAAGGCGTTCGTACATCAGCACGCCCGCTACCCCGGCGGCCAGGCCGGAGAGCATGGTGAGGATCGGGCGGCGCCGTACCTCATCCACTGTCATGACGCCGCCATCGCAGCGCATGATCATCAGAGAGGCCGGGATGCCGGAACGTTTGACGCAGGCTTCCGTCATATCCGCTGTTTCCATCATTTTGGGAATCAGGCTGCCGTTGATGACCGCCGTACGGGTACGCACCCGCAGTCCGTACAGTTGCGAAACTTCGTGCCCGCCGGTAGCGTACAGTCCTTTCTCCTGAGCCAGTTCTACCACGAAATTCTCATTGGCCGGGTCATCCACGCCAAAGGATTCCGTAGCTACGATGACCTGTGCCCCTTTGCGTTGCAGTTCTTCGATCTTTTCTTCTATTTCTTTGCGGGAATACGCCGCGTCCTCCGTTTCCACGTACTCGTGGATGACCGAGAGAAACTTTCCGGGCGCCAGGGGAATATCCCCCACATCGCTGGCCGTTTTGGCGCGGCCCGAATCCATGCCGCTGCCCATGGCCAGCACCCCGGTCACCGCCACGTCTCCCTCCAGGAGCGCATTGGTAGCCTGAGTTGTGCCGTGGGCGATAAACACGACTTCTTCCGGAGCAATATGATTCTTATCCATGATACGCTGCAGGACAGTAATGATTCCCTCTGCCACGCCTTCCCTGGCTCCATGGGTAGTAGGAATCTTCTCCTGCGCTATGATTTCACTGGTGGCATTGTCAATTGCGACAGCATCGGTAAAGGTGCCGCCTACATCGATGCCGATCCTCACCTGACGCATCTGTCTCCCTCCCTTGTTTTGTCACTCAGTGGGTAAAGGCCACGCAGAGCAGCATCAGGATGCACATCCCCCAGCTGTAAGGCAAAATGCGCCGCAGAATCACAGCCGTATCCACGCCGGTAAAGCCGCCGATCCAGGTGTTATGGGAATTGGTAGGATCAGCAACAGCCTGGACAAAGCCCACAGCCAAAAACATGCCGCAAAGCGCCTCCGGGGGGAATGTGCCGAAACCCACAAGGATAGCGGCAATACCCGCTCCCATGCCAAACATATTGAAGGGCCCCCTGTAAAGTGCCGCCGGGGCAAAGAGTGCAAAGATGATCAGCAGGCCTGTCAGGGATGCAGGGAGTATGGAGGTCAGAACCGGCTTCAGCACCGGGGCTGCCAGGGGATGAGCCGTGGCCGTCACCAGCATGCCGATACCGATAAAAAGGAACAGCACCCCGGCAACGTCCTGGATGCCCTCCACAAAAGCTCCTGCCAGTAAATTGATGGTCTTGCCGGGACGTGTCATCAGTGAAGCATAGAGGGCTGACACCAGGAAACCCAGAATCGCTGCGGCTACCGGATCGATGGCGCCATTCTTTGGATTCCCAAGCCCGAAGACCATGCCGGCACAGCCGATGAACACCAGGGGCAGCATCGGCGCTATGAGTGCCGCCGGGGACAGTGGGTTCCTTCTTCTGACCAAGCCCTCCTGCCTGCCGGAAAACACCGCTCCCAGTCCATGCCACAGGCTCACGGGAACTGCCGCGATGCCTTTCAGAATACTCATCGCCAGCTCCAAAAGCGAACCTCCCTCCCCGGAGCCCCGAGGTACGTTGCGCAGGATGTAGACAATGGCCGCCAGAGCAGCAATGGCAATCCCGGGGAAGTAATAATACAGCGCAGCCTCGCTGCCAAAGACGCCTATGAAGGTACCGTAGCTGGCAATATTGGCCATAAGTCCAAGATTGATGCCCAACAGCAGGATGGCCGCAGCATCCAGAGGGGAAATGCCGGTGCTGGTCATGATTGGAAGCACGATGGAACCAACCATCAGCACTGCTCCCAGGCCGCTCATCCCGGTGAATACAAACGCAGTAGCTGCCAGCATAAGAAACGCGATGGCAATAGGACGGTCCCCGGCCAATTCAGCAGCCTTCTTGATGATGGCATCAGAAATACCCGTCTTCTGTATGACCCTGGCAAACATGGCGCCGAACACCACCAGCGCAATGGCCGAAGACAGCCTGAGTGCGCCTCCCAGCAGGACTTCATTGGCCCAGGCCAGGAAAGGGAGTCCTGCGCACCAGGCGATCCATGCCGCCATGAGCGGCAGCGCCAGCAAGGCAGGCAGGATCCTGGTCACCATGAGAACGGCAAACAGGACAAACCCTCCAAGCAATAATATACCTGTAACTGACATTTGTTATCCTCCAATTGACCTCGTAAAATTTAACTATTCTTGCCCTGCTAAATTACACAAAGGCCTCAAAGGCCCGGTTGCCGTAGCGCATTCCATATGGTGTCAGGCGCAATACTCCGGCCTCGCGCTCCGCCATCTTTTTGTCCAGCAGCATTTGAATTTCCCTTTCATAGTATTTCGATATGTCTGCGCCAAACCGCCGTTGCATTATGTTCAAATCAACGCCTTCTGTCATGCGCAGAGCCATGATCATGGCTTCACTGATCTGTGTTTTACGGTCAAGAGTCTCTGTTTCCCACAACGTACAATCGCTTCCGGCTGCAGAAATATTCTTCTCGAACGTTGCCGATTCTTTGCTTTGTAAAGCAACAATTACCGCGCTCCATGCGTTAATATATTCCCTCACATCAATCGTATTCGTCCGCCGTTCGTTCCCGGTAAACGTACAGGCGCCCACGCCAAAAGCAGCGTAAGGTTCATAATGCCAGTAAACTTTGTTGTGAAGAGATTCTTCTCCGGGGACAGCATAATTGGAAATTTCATAGCGTTTCAGTCCTGCCTGTTCCAAACGCGACCTTGTCATTTCATACATAGAATAGGAAGTTTCTTCGTCTGGCAAGCTGACATTACCTTTTTCAACCAGCCTTTCCAGCGGTGTTCCTTCTTCCAGAATGAGGCTGTAAACAGAAAGATGTGACAAGTTCATCCGCAACATGGCATCCAGTGTATTGCAAAATGACTCCACTGTCTGGCAGGGTATGCCGGACATCAGGTCCGCATTAATCCGTTGAAAGCCTGCCTGTTTCGCCTCTTCCACCGCACGCAGCGCCTGTTCCGCTGTATGGATTCGTCCCAGCGCCCGCAGCTCCTTATCCTGTAAGGACTGCACCCCTATACTGATGCGGTCAAAGCCCAATTCACGCAATGTCTTCAGTTTTTCCGGATTAACAGTCCCGGGATTGGCTTCAATCGTCGCTTCCGCCGGTTTTTTCCAAAAACCGTTTCGTTTCAGGCAGCCAACGATCTGTCCGATTTGTTCTTCCGAAAGGACCGTAGGTGTGCCCCCGCCGAAGTAAACCGTCGCCCCTTCCGCAACAGGTAAATCACGCTGCCGGGAACGAATCTCTATCTCCCGGCACAGGGCTTCCACATACTGCTGCCGCACTTCTTCCGGGAATCCGGAATAAGACGGAAAATCACAGTATAAACATTTTTGCAAACAAAAAGGGGTATGTACATATACCCCCTGAAATACTTCCCACCGTTCCATTGTTTTCTCCGTAATGCAGAAACGTTGAACAAATGATTGGCTTCATTCAAAAAAAGCAGTATAATGTTTCTCTCACTTTTTCTTATCCATGCTTAAAATCGCCATGAAAGCTTCCTGGGGCAGTTCCACCGTGCCTACCTGCTTCATGCGTTTCTTGCCGGCTTTCTGTTTTTCCAGCAGCTTGCGTTTGCGGGTAATGTCGCCGCCATAACATTTGGCCAGCACGTCCTTGCGCAGGGCCGCCACGTCTTCCCGGGCGATGACCTTGTTGCCGATGGCCGCCTGCACCGGAATGGCAAACTGCTGGCGGGGGATCAGGCTCCGCAGCCGCTCCACCAACTTGCGGCCCTGGACCTGGGCGTTCTCACGGTGCACAATGGCAGACAGGGCATCCACCTGGTCGCCGTTCAAAAGGATATCCACCTTCACAAGATCGCTGGGCTTGTAGCCAGACAGCTCGTAATCCAGGGAAGCATATCCCCGACTGCAGCTTTTCAGCCGGTCAAAATAATCGTAAATGATTTCAGACAATGGCAGGGAATAATGGATCATCACCCGGTCCTCGTCCAGATAGGTCATGTTCTGGTACTCGCCCCGTTTTTCCTGGGACAGTTCCATGACAGAACCTACGTAATCCTTAGGGACGATGATGGTAGCCGTCACATAGGGTTCCGACACTGTAGCGATGACATTGGGTTCCGGAAAAGCGGAAGGGTTATCCACCAGTTCGATGTCCCCGTTGGTTTTATCAATTTGATACACCACGTTGGGCGCGGTAGTGATCAGGTCCAGCTTGTATTCCCGTTCCAGCCGTTCTTTAATGATGTCCATGTGGAGAAGGCCCAGAAAGCCGCAGCGAAAACCGAAGCCCAGCGCCGTGGATGTCTCCGGTTCAAAGAGAAGGGATGCATCATTCAGCTGCAGTTTTTCCAAGGCGTCCCGCAGGTTATCGTAATCCGTGTTTTCTACGGGATAAAGTCCGCAAAACACCATGGGCGTAGCTTTCCGGTAACCGGGCAGCGGTTCATCGGCGGGATGGACAGCATCCGTCACCGTATCGCCCACCCGGGCCTCGCCTACGGTTTTGATGGCAGCCGCCAAAAAGCCCACCTCGCCTGCAGACAGCACATCCACATTTACAGGGGCCGGCTTGAACACGCCCACCTCCGTCACTTCGTAAGTGGCGCCGGTGGCCATCATCTCGATCTTCATGCCCTTTCGTATCGTGCCGTCATAGACCCGGAGATACAATATAACGCCTTTATAGGAATCAAACTTGGAATCGAACACTAATGCCTTCAAAGGCTTGCTGTCGTCACAATCCGGGGCGGGAATCCGTTCCACGATGGCTTCCAGAATATCGTCCACCCCTTCCCCTGTCTTGGCGCTGCACAGCACCGCCTCACTGGCGTCGATGCCGATGACGTCCTCAATTTCCTTGCGGACCTTGTCCGGGTCGGCGCTGGGCAGGTCAATCTTGTTGATGACCGGGATGATCTCCAGGTTATTATCGATGGCCAGATAGGTATTGGCCAGGGTCTGGGCCTCAATGCCCTGGCTGGCGTCAATGACCAGTAGCGCTCCTTCGCAGGCCGCCAGGGCCCGGGATACTTCATAATTAAAATCCACATGGCCCGGCGTGTCGATAAAATTCAGCATATAGTCTTCGCCGTTCCTGGCCCGGTAGATGCTCTGCACAGCCTGGTCCTTGATGGTGATGCCCCGCTCTTTTTCCAGCTCCATGGAGTCCAGGATCTGTTCCTCCATCTCCCGTTTGGACAGAGTGCCGGTCATCTCGATAAGCCGGTCTGCCAGGGTCGACTTGCCATGATCAATATGTGCGATAATTGAAAAATTACGGATATGGTCTTTTTGCATGTAATAACCTCAGCTTGTTCTTCCTGATTTCTTTGTTATTATATACGATTATATACGATATTCATGATTTGTACAAAGAAATATTTAAGGAATTGCAAAATCATCTTGCATTAACTTAGCTCACGTGGTAAAATACTCTGGTAAAAGTTATAGTAGGAGGTGAATCCATTGCCTAACATTAAATCTTCTATCCGCAGCGTAAAGACCGATGCCGAACGCCATGCCAAAAACGCAGCTGAAAAAAGCGCCGTACGTACTGCTGCCAAAAAAGTCGAAGCTAAGGTTGCCGAAGGAAACAAAGCGGAAGCCGAAGTTACGTTAAAGAACGCTTCCAGCTTGCTGGATAAAGCGGCTCAGAGCGGTGTTATTTCCAAGAATGCCGCAGCCCGCAAAAAATCTAAACTGGCTAAAAAAGTAAACAAAGTACAGTAACTGTTACTTGCAAAAATATCCTGCTTGCTCTGTAAGCAGGTTTTTTGTTTTATTGGGGTTTTTGCGTCACACTAAAAAGCGCGGTCTGCATACCACAAACCACGCCATCGCACAATTTTCTGCAAATCTTTATTTTTTTACTTCCGTCTTATTATTTGCCATGATCCGCTGCAGTTCCTGCATAAAGTTCTGCACATCAGCAAACTGCCGGTACACGGAAGCAAAGCGGACATAGGCAATCTGGTCTGTCTTTTCCAGATGTTCCATGACCAGTTCCCCTATCTCCCGGCTGGTCACTTCCGATTCCCCTTTCAGGCGCAGTTCCCGTTCTATCTCATGGGCCATGTCCTGCACAGTCTCCGTGGAAACAGGCCGTTTTTCAAACGCTTTCAGCAGCCCGCTGAACAATTTGCCACTGTCAAACAGTTCACGCCGCCCGTCTTTCTTGTTGACTACCAGCGGTGTTTCTTCGTATTTTTCATAGGTGGTAAAGCGTCTGCCGCACTTGGGGCACTCCCTGCGGCGGCGGATGGACGCGCCGCTTTCAACGGAGCGGGAATCAATTACACGGCTGTCTTCAAAAGAGCAGAACGGGCATCTCATACGTACACGATCCTTTCATTGACTGAATATAAACAAAGCGGCAGCGTAACACTGCCGCATAGTTTTACAAAATGAATCAGCGTCCCTGCATCCAGGGCGGAATGTCATTGCTTGTATCTCTGAAGTTATTATTTATAATGTTGCTGCGAGCAGGTTCTTCTTTTGCCGGAGCAGCTGGAGCAGCCGGTTTGGAAACAGATTTAGCTTCCGGTGTACTACGCTGACGGTTTTTCCATCCGGCAGTCTGAATAGCGGACTGACCGGAAGCTTCCGGGTGCAACACCGGATTCTTTCCGTTAAAGCCGGTAGCAATAACGGTTACGCGGATCTCGTCGTCCAGTTTTTCGTCGATAACCGCGCCAAAGATAATATTGGCATCCGGATCCACCGCTTCCGTAATGATGTTGGAAGCTTCCGTAACATCAAACAGGGACAGATCCTTGCCGCCGGTAATATTGAACAACACGCCACGGGCGCCTTCGATAGATGCTTCCAGCAACGGGCTCTTGATGGCCGCTTCCGCAGCTGCTACCGCGCCGTTTTCACCCTTTGCGGTGCCGATACCCATTAACGCGGAGCCTGCATTGGACATAATCGTCTTCACATCCGCAAAGTCAGCATTGATGAGACCGGGTACGGAAATCAAATCGGAGATGCCCTGCACGCCCTGACGGAGCACATCGTCCGCAATACGGAATGCGTCTATCATGCTGGTCCTGCGGTCAATCACCTGCAGCAAACGGTCATTGGGAATCGTAATCAGCGTATCAACGCGATCCTTTAAATTTACAATACCGGCTTCCGCCTGGTTCATCCTGCGTTTGCCTTCAAAGGAAAACGGTTTGGTTACTACGCCTACAGTCAACGCGCCGGCTTCCCGGGCACATTCCGCAACGATAGGAGCCGCACCGGTTCCCGTACCGCCGCCCATGCCAGCGGTTACGAATACCATGTCCGCGCCGCGCAGCTGATCAATCAGAAGATCCCTGGATTCTTCCGCCGCTTTCTGGCCGATTTCAGGATTGGCACCTGCGCCCAGGCCTTTGGTCAGCTTTTCGCCGATCTGGATTCGGTTCTGGGCTTTGGACAGGAGTAATGCCTGCGCATCACAGTTTATGGCAATGAATTCCACACCCTGCAAGCCGGAAGTAATCATGCGGTTCACTGCATTGTTGCCGCCGCCGCCGACGCCAACGACTTTGATTTTCGCCAAGTTGCCGGGAACATTATCAGCCGGACTATTCATAATATCTTCAAACATATTCGGTATCCCCCTACTTAATAATACTACCTGTTGTTATTATACCATTCAATTCAAAAATAAAAAAGTAAATTAATTTCAAAATCTATAATTATTTTTTCAGATACAACCGTCGGATAATGGCTACGTTGTTAAAAATACGCATACCCAGTACCAGGATCACGATCAGGTAAAAGTCTATATCCATCATGATGCCCGCATAACAGAAGAATACCGATATAACGATGTTGACGAAAAAGCCGGACAGGAACACTACATTATCATAGTCTCCCTCCATCGCCGCACGAAGTCCCCCAAACGCTGTATCAAGCCCCGCCATCAATGCCACGGAAAAATACGGCGCATAGATTTTAGGCACAAAGCCCGGAGTCAGAATCCCGCCGATAATGCCAAAGATTAAACCGATTACTGCATAAATCATTTGGCGCTACCTCCGGCATTTTTCTGTTGGTCTGCCGGTTTTTCTCTACCTGCATCCGCAACAGCTTTGTTATCCGCCGTTTTTGTATTCCCTGCAGTTTCCTTTTTATTTTCTGCGGTTTGGACGGCTTCTTTCTTTTCTTCTTTCTTTTCGTCTTCGTTTACCATCTTCGCAAACTCAAAGGTACGGTTTCCTTTAAACGCAGGAACCCTGACTTGATCCGATTGCACAACATCAGCCTTGATGCCCCAGAACTTAAAGTTTTCAATCACGCCGCCCCGTAATTTCAGCGAGCTTTCCAATGTCTGCGGATTGCCGATCGCGGAAATGACAAACGGCGCTGCCAGCCTTCTTTCGTTCACAAGGACCGTGGGACCGACACAGCGGATCTCACTGGAACCTATCAGCCGCTGCCCGTTCAGGGAAATCGCTTCCGCCCCGGCTGAACGCAGTTCATTCACTACCCGCAGCAGATCTTCATCATGGATAATATAAAGATTCTTATTCTCCCCCGCCTTGGCAGCCTGTTTACTGTCGTCCAGAGTAAAGATGATGCCCTTTCCTTCCAGCTCGGTCTCGCCCGCCCGGGCTTTCAGTTCGTCCATTTCTTTCTGCGCCGCGCCGGAGATCCGGCCAGCCCTGTATTCATCCAGTTCTTTGGCAAGCTTGTCCCGGTCTGCCTGTACTTCTTTCAGGCGTACTGTCAATTCTTCCGCACGCTGCGCCGCAATCGTCTGGTGCTGATTATGCGACTTCAGTTGCATCGTGATCATAAAGCCCAAAATAATACATACCAGAAAAATTAATATTCTGGTATGTTTATTATTTACTGTCATCGTTAACTTCCTCTTTTCTGCAAGCCTGTTCATTTAACAGACATCTTTGCAGTTGGTCTTTCCGCATACATTATACTACATGTTATTCTCCATGCACAGTCTTTTTTTACTGTTCCTGATTCCTCAGACGGACAAAAGGTTTGCTGTATTGCAGATCCATATATTCAATTTGAACTTTCTTCCCTTTCATCTCATTGAAAACCGTCATGAACAGTTCCGCTTTGCCTGCCAGTTCATTGACGGGACCCAAAACCACAGGGAAACCATACCGCATGTGCAGGGTCAGTTTTTGTTCCTTGTCAACGCTCAGGTCCGCAATCTGTTCTTTTGCGTCCGGCTGCAGCTTTTCCAAAAACTTCAGCACTTCGCTAATGGTATCGTTTTGCAGCGTATCGCCGATAAACGCATTACCGCAGGCCACACCGGCCAGACGGGGAATGGAAGCGTCTTTGATTCCATCCGTCATATCCATGACCAGAGCCGTCTTATCCACTTTGGCATAGTTTCCGTAATCTGTTACTACATATAAAACAGGCTTGCGTTCTTTGATATAAACATGCAGGACAGAAGGAAAATCGTAATGCGCTTCCGCGCTCTCCACTCTCACATCCCCCTGGAGGGCCGTTACAATTTTACCCTTTGATACCAGAAACAGATTGACCGGTTCCCTGGAACCGGTCATTTCCAGAATCATACTTTTGGTAAACCGTTTGCTGCCATGTACCACGATGTCGCCAAACGCAAAGTCCGGCCGGTGAACATGCTTCCAACCGGCCACTACGGCAATAGCAAACAGTAATAGCCCCAAAATCCATATTATATTGTTCAGCCGCCTGCGGCGGCGGTCTTCCTGCAATTTTTCCTGAGAAGAACCCATTTGATCAGCGCTTCCTTACAGATGTGCGGTTTCCAGAATCATTTCACATAAGTCGCCGAAGTCCGTACCTTCCGCCCTGGCCGCATCCGGGACCAGGCTGGTAGGCGTCATGCCGGGGACTGTGTTCATTTCCAGCACATAACATTTGCCATCCTTGCCGATCATACAGTCCGTACGGGCCACACCGGCACAGCCCAATACTTCAAAGGCTTTTACGGAAATATCCTTAAGCGTCCGGGTAATGTCTTCAGGCAAGGGAGCCGGCACCAGATGATCCACACCACCCACAGAATACTTGGCATTAAAATCGTACCATTCCGCATGAGGGTGTATCAGGATAACCGGCCAGACTTTAACGGAGCCGTCTTTCCGGCGTATCATGCACACAGAAGTTTCCTGTCCGGCAATATACTCTTCGACCAGTACTTCTTCATCATACTGAAACGCCACATCCAGCGCTTGCTGCAGTCCGGAGATTTCCTTTTCAATGGTAACGCCCAGGGAACTTCCCTGGGATACCGGTTTGACAACTACCGGCAGGGAAAACTTGTCCGTAATTGCTTTGATCATATCCTGTTTGCCGCGATCCCGGCGGTGCAGGAAAAGATAATCCGGCGTAGGAATGCCGCTGCCCAAAAATACCCGTTTGGCAGCCAGCTTGTTCATGCTGAGGGAACTGGCCAGCACGCCGGAACCTGTATAGGGAATCCCCATCATCTCCAGCGCGCTCTGCAATCTTCCGTCTTCACCATATAAGCCGTGCACAGCAATCACTACCACATCCGCACCGCTTTCCTTCACCTGTTCGGAAAAATTATGCGGCACCAGGCGGATTTCCTTTACGTTATACCCTTTGCCACGCAACGCCGCCGCCATAGCATGCCCGGTAGACAAGGATATCTGTTCTTCCGCCGAAGGGCCGCCCATCACGACGGCAACTGTTCTATCTTTATCCATATCATTTCTCCACTTCCCGGAACTCCTTTACGAGTTCTTCGCCTACTTTAAAGATATCACCGGCTCCCATGGTAATCACCAGATCGCCAGGCTGGCTGTTCTTAAAGAGGTATTCTTCCACCCCGTTCAGCCTGTCGATATACGTAACATCCTGTCCCATGACCTGCCGTATGGATTCTGCCAGCATCTTGCCGCTGATACCGGGAATGGGGTCTTCCCCTGCCGAGTAAATATGGGTCAGGATCAGCTTGTCGCAGTTTGTAAAACAATGACAGAATTCATTATAAAGCAGTTTTGTACGGCTGTAACGGTGGGGTTGGAACACGCAGACGATGCGCTTTGCCCCGGTTTCCTTCGCCGCCTGGAGCGTGGCCTCGATTTCTGTAGGATGATGCGCGTAATCATCCACGATCCAAATGCCGTTTTCTTTCCCCTTGGTTTCAAATCGCCGCTTCGCCCCGGCGAATTTTTCCAAGGCAGTTATGATGACTTCCGGAGCAATGCCCATCAGCGTCGCCGCCGCGAAGGCGCCCAGGGAATTCAGCACATTATGTTTCCCCGGCACGATGAGCCGGGCCTCAATGACCTTTTCGCCCTTGTGATATATATCATAACTGGTACCTTCCGTACTCTGCCGGATATTCTTCGCATAAAAGTCGCAATCTTCGGTAAAACCGTAGGTTATATAATCCCGTTCCGTTTCTACGGCAAGCCGCCGCACTTTTTCGTTGTCCATACATAAGACAGCAGTCCCACCGGGTTTCATGCCGGAAACGAACTGTTTAAAGGCCTGATAGATGTTCTCTTCAGTGCTGTAATAATCCAGGTGATCATCTTCAATATTGGTGATGACGGAAATATACGGTGTAAATTTAAGGAACGAACCATCACTTTCGTCCGCTTCCGCAACTACCCATTCGCTTTCCCCGTTGCGGGCATTGCCGCGGAACGCTGCTACATCGCCGCCGATGACCACCGTTGGATCAACCCCCGCCTCCGCGGCGATGACGCCGATCATGGCGCTGGTAGTGGTCTTCCCATGGGCTCCTGCCACAGTGACCCCTTTGATCCCTTCCCCGTTCAATAACTCTTTCAGGACGTCACTGCGGTGCAAGACAGGGAGATTCTGTTCCCTTGCTGCCACAAGTTCCGGATTGTTTTTGTGGATAGCAGTGGAAACAACGATGGCGTCCGCTCCGAAAATCTGGCATGCATCGTGCCCCATATAAACCATGGCGCCGGCCTCGGATAATTCATAGGCTCTGGGGCCTGCCTTCAAATCAGAGCCCGTAACATCGAAGCCGCGTTTCAACAGCACATGCGCCAGCGCGCTCATGCCGGCTCCCCCGATACCGATAAAGTGGATATTCCTGTACTTCTCCAACATCTGCTTTACCTCCGCCTTTTTGAAAATATGATAACCATCTATATGGGTATTTTTGTGTTAAGGGTTTTTACGTTGCACAGTCCTGTTGCCTATGATGCCTGCAACAGCCACAGACAGTATACACATGTCTGCCGGATCAGTTTTCCCGCTTATGTACCAGAGCCACCGCCTGCTCCGCGATTTCCAACGCGGCTTTCGGCCGCCCGGCTTTTGCGGAAGCCTGTTTCATCTTTTCTAACTCATCCTCCTGCAGCAGCAAACGTTCCACTTTATCCTGCAGGATATTGCCGTTCAGTTCTTTATCAAGGATCACCCGGGCAGCCCCCGCAGCCTCCAGCGCCCTGGCGTTAAACTCCTGGTGATTGGCCGTAGCATAGGGAAAGGGAACCAGAATCGCCGGGATCCCCTTAGCCGTCAGTTCTGCCAATCCGATAGCCCCCGCCCGGAACACGGCCAGATCCGCTGTGGCCAAAGCCATGGGCATATCATACAGATAAGGCAGCACGTGAATATTGGACTGGAAGCCTCCTGCCTTTTCAATCTGTTTCTTATACTCTTCGTAATGGTTTTTTCCTGTGGCATGGATAATCTGCACGTCATCCCTGCCGGACAGATCCTGTTCCAGCTGAAAGGCTGCCTTGTTGATGGAAGCCGCTCCCAAGCTTCCTCCCGCGATTAATACGGTCTTTTTCGCCGGATTCAGGCCAAAAAACCGCAAAGCCTGGAAACGGTTGCATTTTAAAATCTCTTCCCGGATGGGATTCCCTGTGAATACCTTCTTTGCCTTACCTTTAAAATACTTGTCCGCCTCCTGGTAGCCCAGAAATATCCGGTTCACAAAGTGGGACAGGATTTTATTCGTCACACCGGGCAGCGCGTTTTGCTCCTGCACGCAGGTTGGAATTCCCTTAAGGGCAGCCAAGAACACGACGGGACCGCAGACATAGCCCCCGGTCCCGATGACCAGATGGGGCTGATATTCATCCAGCAGCTTCTTTGCGTCCCGGAGGCCGGTGAATACTTTGTATGAGGAACGAAATGTATCCGGGCTGAGGCTTCTTTTAAACCCCTGTACGTCGATGAAATCGATGGGATATCCCGCCCGGGGCACCAAATCCTTTTCCAGCCCATGGGTAGTGCCTACAAAACGAATCTCCGTCTCTGGCCAGCGCTTTTTAATCGTATCCGCAATCGTAAGGGCCGGATAGATATGCCCGCCGGTACCTCCGCCGGATAAAATCACTTTCATCTTTCTGATGTCTCCATTCTGCCGCCCTGATTCCGGCATCACATAAAAACAATTAACACCATATGATTAAAAAACCGGTTAATTTTCAAGCTCGCGTACCAGCTTTTTAAAGTAGCGGCCCCGCTCTCCCATGTCATGGAACATGTCGAAAGAGGAGCAAGCCGGAGACAGTAGCACCACCTGGGGCGCCTTCGCCCTGGCATGGGCCGTCTCCACCGCAGCTTTGAACGTATCCACCATTGCGATATTTTCTACCCCGGCCGCCACCGCTGCCTGATAGAACCGTTCTTTCGCCTCCCCCAGCAGAATCAGCAGGTCTGTTTTCTCCTGAACCAAATTCATCATGGGCTCCAGGGGAGTCATCTTGTCATGGCCTCCGGCCAGCAGGATGATGTGGCCGCTGGGGAATGCCTCCAGTGCTTTGATGACGGAATCCGTGTTCGTGGCTTTGGAATCGTTATAATACGGGACCCCGTTGATAGTGGTCACATATTCGATGCGGTGCTCCACTCCCTTAAAGCTAAGCAGGGTCTCCCGCATGGCGGCAGGGGTCACTCCGACAAAGAAACCGCAGGCAATGGCTGCCAGTACATTTTCTTCATTATGGGCTCCGAAAATCTGAAGCTCATCTTTATGGCAGATTTCTTTCACCGCGTTTTTCCACCTGATGAAGAAACTGCCTTCTTTCATGTATACGCCTTCCGGCAGAGCCGCGGTCCGGCTGAAATAACACAATATTCCTCTGGAATATTTACCCCAGGTACGTACTTCCGGATCATCGTAATTTAAAACAGTGACCTGCTTCGCCGTCTGGTTTTTATATATATTCTGCTTGCAGCGGCCATATTCCTCCATGGTCTTGTGGCGTTCCATGTGATCCGGGGTCAAATTCAGTACCGCCGCCACGTCCGGACAGAAATCCAGGATCCCTTCCAGCTGGTAGCTGGACACTTCCGCCGCCACCCAGCTGTTTTTATCCAGTCCCTTCACTTCTGTGGACAGGGCCAGGCCGATATTGCCGCCCACTGCTGTTTTCACCGGAAGGGTCTTCAGCATCTCACCTACCAGTGTAGTGGTAGTAGTCTTGCCGTTTGTCCCGGTAATGGCTACCATGTGCCCCGGATAGCTGCGCCAGGCCGATTCGATCTCCGCGATGACTTCCACCCCGTTTTTCCGCGCTTTCTGCAAAACGGGAAGATTACAGGGAACCGCAGGGGATAAGACTACCTGCTGCACTTTGGCCAGGACTTCCTCCAGGTTGCCGCTGACAAACCCACCGCCGCATTTGGCCAGTTTTTCCGTCAAATCCAACTCCAGCGTCTTCGGCGAATCGTCATACAAAAAAACCGTCTTACCCTGATCCGCCAGTTCCGCTGCCGCGCCTTTACCGCTGATGCCGGCGCCGAAAACCATTACGTTTTGTATATCGGACATGTTACATGCCACCTTTCCCCAGATGCCAAAGAAGCAGACCTATGATGCAAAATACCGTGCTGGCCAGGGTAAAAACCCTTACCACTTTTGTCTCTTTCCAGCCCCCCAGTTCGAAATGATGATGGATAGGAGTCATGCGGAAGATGCGTTTGCCTCCCGTACGCTTGAAATACGCCACCTGCATGATAACGGACATGGCTTCGCAGACGTATACACCGCCAACAACCGCCAGAAGGACTTCCGTACGGGTGAGCAGGGCCAGTGCCGCCACGGCGCCTCCTAAAGCAAGGGATCCCGTATCCCCCATAAACACTTTGGCGGGGTGATGGTTCCAGACCAGGAATCCAAGGCAGCTTCCCAGGACCGCCGCCGCGAACAGGCACAGATCCCCTTCCCCGGTCTGCCAGGCCACAAACCCATAAGTGAGCAGTACCGGCACGCTGACAGAAGAGACCAGTCCGTCCAGGCCGTCCGTCAGGTTCACCGCATTGGTAGTGCCTACCAGCAGGATCAATACTAACACATAATACAGCCAGCCCAGCTGCAGGTTCAGGGCAGTGCCGGGAATCCATAAGATTGTCCCTTCGGGACCCGCATGCTGTTCGATGTAATAAATATACGCCAGGGCCAGAGCAATCTGCAGGGCCAGCTTCTGCTTCGCCGTCAGCCCCAGGTTCCGTTTCATAACCACTTTAATAAAATCGTCCAAAAAGCCGATCAGGGCATGGCCGAAGGTCAGTACAAAGGCAATTATGACCAGTGGCGTAAATCGGTTCCAGACAACCATGGCCACAAACAGCCCGCACAGCATCATGATGCCGCCCATGGTCGGGGTTCCACTCTTTTTCATATGGCTGGCAGGGCCAACATCCCGAATACTCTGCCCGAACTTTAATTTATGCAGCGCCGGTATCATCACCGGCCCCAGGGCTGCGCAAACAATCAGGGCGGTCAGCAACGCGCCCAGTACCTGCATGCCCGTAATATCCATCCTGTGCACCAGACTTTCAAAGATTATTAAATGCGGGAAAACACTTTTTCCCAGCCGCTTCCTCTCGGAAGTTTAAAGAAAAACCGTTTTCAGAGGAAACGGCTGAACTTTTCCTTCACGAATACCAGTTATTTAAAAACCAGGTCTATCACACCTGCCACCTGCATGGAGTGGGACCCCTTCAGCAGCACAATATCCCCAGGCTTCAGCAATTTCGCCAGTTGTTCCGCGGCAGCCTGTCGGTCGGCAAAATGAAAGGCCTGCACGCCCCGCTCCGCTGCGGCGGCAATGGCTTCTTTCGTTTCAGGGCCATAGCCGAGGAGCATATCCACCCCGGTCTCAGCCGCCATGATCCCCACACTACGGTGGGCTTCCGCGGATGTATCTCCCAATTCCAGCATATCCGCCACCACTGCAATAGCACGGCAGGGCGGCTGCGCGCTTTGTTTCAGCCTTGCCAGCGTGGCAAAAGCCGCTTCCATGGAAGCCGGGCTGGCGTTGTACGCATCATTGATTACGGTATAACTGCCAAAACACAGCAGTTCCTGCCGGCTGCCTGTCAGCACCGTGCCCTGCAAAGCTTCCTTTATATTATTTAATTTTACACCAAAATGCCTTCCTACTGCAATAGCAGACAGGGCGTTCATCACATTATGTTCGCCTATCTGCGGGATAAAAAACTCCTCTTTTTCTTCCCCTGCCCTGCAGACAAAGTGGCTGCCCCCGGCGGTGATCTCCACCTGCTCCGCCCGCACGTCGTCTTCTGCCTTCATGCCGAACCAGCTCACCCCAGTATGCAGTTTTTTCTGCATGGCACGTACCCGGGGCAGATCCCCGTTCAGCACTGCGTACCCGTCAGACGGAAGGTCTTCCAGAATCTCGCTTTTTGCTTTTGCAATATTGTCAAGGCTGCCCAGTTCACCGACGTGGGTGGAGCCCACATTGGAAATCACGGCAACATCCGGACAGGCAATCGCACACATGGCTTTGATCTGGCCCAATCCGCGCATACCCATCTCTACTACCGCGATTTCCGTATCCGGCCGGATGCTCAGCAGCGTACGGGGCAGGCCGATTTCGTTGTTGAAATTGGCCTGAGTCTTCACTACGCGATACTGAGAAGATAAAACGGCAGCCACCATGTCTTTGGTGGAAGTCTTCCCGTTGGAACCGGTAATCGCCACTACTTTTAATTTTGGAAATTTCATACGGTACGCATGGGCGATATCCTGATAGCCTTTCAAGGTATCTTCCACCAATACAACCGGCACTGTCTCCGGCACATCCACTGCTTTGGAAGCCAGGATGCCCGCAGCTCCGTTTTCTACCGCCTTGGCCGCATAGGCATGACCGTCAAAAGTTTCCCCTTTCAGGGCAATGAACAACTCTCCTTCACGGATCGTGCGCGTATCCGTGTTGATGCCCGCAAACTCCGGATTCCCGGCAAAAGCACAGTTGCCGCCCGTAGCTTTAATGATTTCCTGCAGCGTAATCATTTCTTCTTTCCTTTCCAGTATTCTTCCACTACTTCCTTATCATCAAAATGAATCGTTTTGTCTTTCAGAATCTGGTAATTCTCGTGACCTTTGCCTGCAATCATGATCACATCCTGTTCACCTGCATGAGCCAGTGCGTAGTGGATCGCTTCTTTGCGGTCCGCGATCCGCGTCACAGTCTTCCCTTCCGGTACCGGCTTCAGTGCCACTTCGATCATGTCAATAATCTTCTCGGGGTCTTCACTGCGGGGATTATCAGAAGTCACCACCACGTCATCCGCCAGCTGCAGCGCGATGCCCCCCATAATAGGCCGCTTCTTGTTATCCCTGTCGCCGCCGCAGCCGAATACCACCCACAGTCGTCCTTTGGTGATGAGCCGGGCCGTGTTCAGCACGTTTTCCAGGCCGTCCGGAGTGTGGGCATAATCCACGATGACCGTATAAGGCTGTCCTGCCTCTACCAGTTGGAACCGTCCCGGCACACCGGCAAAGCCGTTCAGCACCTTTTCGATCTGCTCCTTGCTAATCATCTCTGCCAGCAGCGCCCCCACCGCGCACATCACGTTGTAAACGTTAAACTTACCGGTGATATTCAGCTGCAGGTCCATATCCCCTGCCGGGGTGTGCAGGCACAGGTGCATGCCCTTGGCCCCCACTTCGTAAGCAAGCGGGTAAATGTCGTTGTCATTCCCCATACCGTAGGTGAGGCAGGCAGCTTTCGTCCGGCTCATAATGACCTTGCTGGCCGGTTCGTCTGCATTGAACACCGCTGTCTTATTCCGCTTTTTACCGTCTGTAAGATGTTCAAACAACAGGCTCTTGGCATCCCGGTAATCTTCCATGGTTTTGTGGAAATCCAGATGGTCTTCGGTAATGTTTGTCAGTACTGCCGTATCATATTCGATGCCCGCCACGCGCTTCAGCGCCAGGGCATGGGAGGAAACCTCCATCACCACATATTGGCAGCCCGCTTCTTTCATACGGAACAGGAACTTCTGCAGGTCTACCACATCCGGTGTTGTATTATGGGAAACGATGGATTCGTCCCCAATCATCACATTGATGGTACCGATCATACCGCACTTGAACCCGGCGCTTTCTAGTACCTGGCGGATGATGTTGGTACTGGTAGTCTTGCCGTTGGTCCCGGTGACGCCGATCATACGCATGGCCTTGCCGGGATAATCAAAGAAAAACGGGGCGACGGTCTCCATCGCTTCCCGTACATTTTTCACCTGTAGCAGCGTCAGTCCCGGAGGAACCTGCTCCGGCACATTTTCCACCAACGCGGCCACTGCACCGGCCTGTGCCGCTTTGGCCAGGAATGTATGACCGTCCACATGGGCGCCCTTCAACGCGACAAACAGGCTGCCCTGTTCCACTACCCGGGAATCCGCCGTCACATCAGTGACGACCTTATTTACTTCTCCGATTACATTTACTTCCGGTAGCAGGTCAACAAAACTCTGTAATTGTTTCTCCATCGCATATTCCCCCTTTGTGTAATCCTTAAACTCTCAAGCCATGCTACATTCCTTTCATCCGACCATGTTGGTATTTCCCCTAAATTGAAAGGGCAGCCCGGACAGGCTGCCTCTCAAAATTCTTTATCTTTTACTTACACAAAATTTTAAAAGGCTATGATAAGCGCAAGATCCGATAAATCTCTTTCCTTAACGATAACCTACTATTTTCCAGCTTTTACATAAATATTGCTGCGGGCCACTTTCATCCCCAATTGTTTTTCCGCAATTGATGTGATCCGCTCCGGTCCTTTCAGTTGATCCACCTCGATTTTCAATTCGGCATTTTTGGCGATCAGTTGGGACTCCTGTGTCTGCAGTTTTATCAGATGGTTTCCTGCTGAGACCAGTGCGGCACTTCGCATGACTGTAGTGAAATACATGGCCAATACCAGCCCGACTGTGACAAACAGGCGGCGTCGGAATAATTTATAATTAGCCTGCCGGATACGCTGACGACGCTGCTGAAGCTCGTTCAGTTCATTAAGCCGTTCCTGCTCCGACTGTGCCCACTGCTCTTCATAATTATATTTTCTAGCTAACATGCGTTTTTGCCTGCCTTTTTATGTAATACTTCCCTTTAATCTGAAGTTATATACTTTCATTAGCCTATTCCATCTGCAACTTCTCCGCAAAACGCAGCCTTGCGCTTCGTGCCCGCGGATTCATCTGAACTTCCTCATTGCCAGGAACCAGACTGCCCGGTTTGCCAATTAACGGTTTTCTTCCGCACACACAGGGCATATGAGGCGGACAGATACAGCCTTTTGCCAGTTGTGCCAGCTTCTGCTTTACGATTCTGTCTTCCAGGGATTGAAAGGTAATGACACCAATCCGACCCCCGGGTTTTAATGCATCCACTGCATCCTCTACTACCTGGTCCAAGATGTTCAGTTCATCATTGACCTCGATCCGCAGAGCCTGAAAGGTCCGTTTTGCCGGGTGAGGACCGTCTTTGCGGGCTCCTTTGGGAATAGCCTTCTTAATTAGTTCTACCAATTCCCCGGTTGTATGCAGCGGTTTTTTCTGCCGCTCTTCCACAATAAACTGCGCAATCCGCTTTGCCCAGCGTTCTTCCCCGTACCGCCAGATCAATCCGGCCAGTTCCGCTTCGCTGTACGTATTCAAAATCGTGTCCGCAGTCAGGGCAGTGTCCTGATTCATCCGCATATCCAGCGGGCCTTCATGCATGTACGAAAAGCCCCGCTCCGGCGTATCCAACTGATAAGATGAAACTCCCAAATCGAACAGGACACCTGTTACGTTTTCTATGTTCAGCTTACGCAATACGTCCTTCAAATCCTTAAAGTTGGATTTTACGACATCCACTTTGCAACGTGCGTCTTGTAAACGCTCCGACGCCGCAACCAGTGCATCATCGTCCTGATCGATACCAATCAGCCGTCCTTTCTCTGACAGGCGCGCAATAATTTCAGCTGAATGGCCTGCCCCGCCCAGGGTACAGTCCACATAGACGCCGTCCGGATCCGTTACCAGCCAATCTATGCACTCTTTCAGAAGTACACTTACATGAGCAAAGTCCATAAGCGCCTCATCAAATGTCCAGATTCAGGTCATCCAGGCCTTCCTCAATCATCTGCTCCGCAGCCGCATCCCGTGACTGCCATTGCTCGGCAGACCAGATTTCTGCCTTGTCACCCACGCCGACAATTACTGTATCTTTAGTAATGCCTGCATATTCACGCAGGCTGGCGCTCAGCAGCACGCGTCCCTGCTTGTCGCAGGAAAATTCATCTGCACCGGAGAAGAAAAATCGCTTAATGTCACGGTTCATTTTCTGTCCCATAGACAGGGCGTTCAGCTTCTCCGTAAACAGCTGCCACTGCCTTTCATCGTAAATCATCAGGCAATGGTCGAAACCTTTGCAGATGAAAAACGTCTTGCCCAAGGCTTCCCTTAATTTGACAGGAATGAAGAGACGGCCCTTTTCATCCAACGAATGTCTGTATTCGCCTAAGAACATCTTCTTCACCTCTTTTACCCACTTTTCACCACTTTTCACCATTATACAGGCATTTTTTTGATTTTGCAACACCTTTATGGGCTTTTTTCGCAGAATTTAAAAGTTTTTTCCTATTAATTTTGCAGTAAAACTTTTATGTACAATATATTGTGGTGTACGTCTTCTTCTACCGCAAGTGAAATTATTATGAATTATCGTGCCATCCCTTTTCCTTTTCATAGAAGCGTGCTATAATATCCCTGCAATAAAAAGGGAAACGCCCTGCGTTTCCGTCCAACATGTTCCCGCCGTTATTCCTGTCCGGGAACCGGGGAAAAATAATCCCCTATTTATTATTGTTAAGAGGTGAATCACATGGAAGTAAATGATGCTGTAAAAACTGCCGACGTTATCACTGCGGACACCAATATCATCGAAGCTGTGCAGGCCCATCCGGAAATCATGCAGGTATTTGCCGATTACGGCTTAGGCTGCATCGGCTGCATGGCCGCCCGGTTTGAAACTATCGGCGAAGGCGCCGGTGCCCACGGCCTTGACGTACCCACCCTGATTAAAGATATCAACGAATGCATCAAGGCCAACGCCCTAAAATAACGCCCTATAAAATTTAACTCTGTTAATCGCTTTAATGCAAAAGGAACAGCCTTAAAAGCTGTTCCTTTTTGTTTTAGACGATTTTTATTTTGCGGCCATCTGGGCAGCCTGGTCGTATTTCTTCTGGATTGCTTCCGGAATAGCTCCGTCGGCTGTTACGGTAACATACATACCGCCAACATGCAAAGCAACTTCTGCATGCAGCTTATTAAAGTCAACAGGTGTTGCAGGCAGAAAATAACCTCTTGCGGAAGATTTGTATGAAGGCGTATGGTACACTCCGTCAGTCCGGAACAACAGGACTGTTTTAGACTGTTTTGGCTCAAGCACCAGTTTAGACGGGTTGAGGGCTCCCTGATCCATCCCATCTACGGTAAGCATCCGCCCACTGTAATTACCAAGCTGCATGACTGATTGCTCAAGATCAATTACAAGAGGGCTGCTCACTTTGTTCTCAGCCGTCAAAACAACGCCGGCCAGAGGCAGGGATTCTGTCGCCGCTTCCTTTCCCTTTGCCTTGAAAATGTAGCCGTTGGTTTTTTCCAACATGGATTTGGGCTTTTTGTAAGGAAGGCCGTTATCAGAAACAGTGTAACCTTCCTTTACGTTTCCTTTCAGTATAAAGCTGTGAAAAAACGGCTTAATCGTTATTTTCATCGTGCCGGTCTCGGCTGTTCCAACTGCCGTGATGGAATCATTGATTTCAAAAACGGCAGTTTTGTGGCTATAAACCTTTGAATTCTCATCAATCATCAGATTTGCCGCGCTGGCTGCAGACGAAATTAATAACGCTGCTGCTAAAGCTGTTAATAAAATCTTTTTCATAATTATTCTCCATTCCGCCGCATCAAGGCGGCATTTTATAATTCCAAGTTACAGTGAAAACAAATGCTATGTACTATTATTCACGGTAGATACGGGCTTCCAGGGAGCGAAGGAACATGTTTACTGTCGTTTACGCCTCCCGTACGCAAAGACGCAGGGACTCAAAGCTAACAGCAAAAGAGCGGAACAAAGCGCTTTTTTCATAAGTATCTCCCTGAGAAATGATTTATTGTAAAAATCTGCTTTTCAGCGTTACATTACCGGATCAGCATTTTTTCCAATTTGCTAAAAGCAATGAATTATGCATACACTCTACTATTATTATAACAAAAAAAGTATGTCAAATAAATGCCAGGAACACAAAACAAGAAAAGAAATTTAAAAGAAAAAGTGACCTGCCACTTTTGACAAGCCGCAATAAAAGCCTTAGTCCAACCTAATTCGATTTTAAATACTTATTAATTACATTAATACCTAATTTTTAAGGTACAAAAAATCTTCCCACAACTGCCCTATCGTTTTTTCCAGTACCGGGTGCACCGCATCCGGTGCAATCTGTGCCAGAGGGCGCAAAACAAAATCCCGGTTTTGCATGTCCGGATGGGGTACCTTCAAATCCGGCAGGTCGATGATCTGGTCATCATATAGCAGCAAATCCAGATCGATGTTCCGCTCACCCCAACGTCGCAACCGTTTCCGCCCCATCTCCCGCTCGGTCTGCAACAGACTGTGTAGTAGTTCCACAGGCGTTTTTTTCGATTTCACTTCTGCCACGGCGTTCAGGAAATCCGGCTGATTCGTTACGCCATAAGGTTTTGTTGTAATAAAATCGGAGACCGCAATGACCATTATGCCTTTTTGTTCCAGCCTGTGCAGCGCTTCCTTTAAATTGTGTTCCCGGTTGCCCAGGTTGCTGCCCAGGGCGATATAGATAGCCATGATTACACCTTTCGGATGGCTTCCAGCATACGAATCAGGCGCACATTCTCCTTGACGTCGTGAACCCGCACCAGATTAGCCCCCCCATAGACGGCAGCAGCCGTAGTGGCCAAGGTTCCTTCCATTCGTTCTTCCGGAGGTAAGGAAGTAACGGTTCCTGGCACGTTGCCTGCAACACTTTTACCTTCGGCCATTTCTGCTCCCAGCACGTTGCCGATGGTGGCCTTTCGCGACGCCGCCAGCAAAACAGGATATGCATTTACGGTAAGAGCGTTCAAATTCTGGATCAGCCGCAGGTTCTGTTCGTCGTTTTTGGCAAAGCCGATGCCCGGATCCAAGATGACTTTATCCGGGCCGATTTGCCGTTCTGCCAAAATCGCGGCGCGACCTAACAAATATTCCGTCACTTCCTGCACCACGTTTTTATATTCACACTGCTGTTGCATATCTTTGGAAACACCTTTACGGTGCATCAGGATAACAGGCACTTTCGTCTTCGTTACTACTTCTATCATTGCCTTGTCCGCCGTCATAGCACTGACATCGTTGATGATATCGCCCCCCTGCTCCATGGCTTCTTTAGCCAGGGCGGCACGGTAGGTATCCACAGAGATTATACTTCCCGGGAAGGCTTTCTTTACGGCGCTGACCGCAGGCAGCACCCTTGCCCGCTCTTCCTCCGCCTTAACCGGGTCGCTGCCGGGACGGGTGGATTCCCCGCCGATGTCCAGTATGGCCGCTCCTTCTGCCAGCATTCGTTCCGCCTGTTCCAGCACGGCGTCAATGCCGTTTTTCCGGGAACCCGCATAAAAGGAATCCGGCGTCACGTTGATGATGCCCATCACTTTGACAGAATCGTAGCGCAACACGCGTCCATCTGCCAGAACAGTGCATTTGGGAACGTCTGCTAGATAGCTTTCAAGGTCCGTCACGATTTCCGGAATGCCGAAATAAGGCATCTGCTTTAATTTGTACAGCAGGGTTTTATAATGTTTCTGATTACCCAGCAGCAAAATGTCCACATGGGATACCGCACAGGTGATGGCCGTCCCCGGGGTGGCGCAGTCGCCCCCTGCCGCCAGCATCTCCTGCTTGATGATGTTGGCCGCCGGCGTCCGCACATGGAGCGCTTTTAAGGGTACAATCTGCCCTTTGCCCAGCAGGATGGCCACGCTGGCCTTATATACTCCCAGATGCTCCAGTTCATAATGCAGCGCATCCGGATTCACTTCGTACAGCATTATTTCCACCCTTTTTCCACACAGGCAAACGCACTATGGTTGTGTATACTTTCAAAACTCTTCACGGTGGCGCGGTACCAGGTGATGCGCAAGTCAGCCTCCAGCCGCAGGGCGATTTCCCGCACCGCGTCTTCCACGAAACGGGGATTGTCGTAGGCCTCTTCCGTCACATATTTTTCATCCGGCCGCTTCAGCAGACTGTACACCGGGGCGCTGGCCCCCGCGTCAGCCATTTCCGCCAGTTCCTCAATCCAGACGAATTCGTTTGCTTCGATTTCCAGGCAAGCTATGGCCCGCTGGTTATGGGCCCCATAGGTACTGATCTCCTTGGAACAGGGGCACAGGGTCTGGATGGGGACCTGCACCTCCACCTTCTGGGTAAACTGTTCCCCTTTTTCCATGGTATATATACAGTTCAGGTCCATGACAGAAGTCAGGCCTGTCACCGGCGCTGTCTTCTGGATAAAATAGGGAAACTCCAGCTTCATGAAAGCCCTGTCCGCCAGTAAGCTTTCCTTCAGGTCATCCAGAACTTCTTCCAGAGCTGAAAGGTTCACGATATCCAGTTTTTGCAGGCACTGCACAAAGCGGCTCATGTGGGTGCCCCGCAGATCCTTGGGCAGGTCTACCGCCAGGGATACCTTGGCCACCGTGTGCTGCTCCCCTTTCTGCCGGTCCCGCAACACAAGGGGCCACCGCAGGTCGGTGATTCCCACATGCTTAAGCGGGATATTGCGGCTGTCCTGTTCAGACTGCACGTCTTTTAACAGTTCTCTCTTTTCTTCCGGAACTTTTGTATTCATTCTTCTCCTTCAGGCAAAGCGTTTAGCTTTGCTGCGCTGTGTAATACTCATACGGCGCCTTGCGCACAGTTCACTCTGTTAACTTAACACAATTCCCCTTCGTAAAACTCGCCCCGGTAAATGCAGCCGCTGGTGCGAGTCTCCCACACTTCCACTTCAAACAGCCTGCGGTTTTCCGCGTACAGGGGCTTAGCCAACTGGTCCCACACCCAGATGGCGATGTTTTCCGCGCTGGGGTTGGGAAGCACGTCATTCAGCAGCTTGTGATCCAGCTTGCGCAGTACTTTCATCTGCACGATCTTCTTCAGCAGGGCAAAGTCCAGCACCATGCCCTCCATATCGGGACGGCCGTCCACTTTCACCACCAGTTTATAGGTATGCCCGTGAAGATGCTCGCATTTCCCGTTATAACTGGGAAGATAGTGGGCCGCGTCAAATTCAAACTCCTTTAAAACTATCATGGTTCCTCCTTATACTGTGAGTTCAGTTTCCCGGAATGGAAGGTGGGTTCCAGGCTGAGCCCGCCAAACCCCGGCTGCTGGCGGAAGGCTTCGTAGACCACCACCGCCACGGCGTTGGACAGGTTCAGGCACCGGGCCTTCGGGTCCGGAATCATGGGGATCCGCAGGCACTGCTCCGGATACGCTTCGTGGATCCACTCCGGCAGCCCCGTGGTCTCCCGGCCGAATACCAGCAGGCTTTCCGGTTCGTACTGCACCTGGGAATAGCCTTTACGGGCCTTGCTGGTAAGAAAATATTTCGGATTGTCTTTATACTGTGCAAACAGATCGCGGATGTCATCCCAGTAATCGATATCCAGTAAATGCCAGTAGTCCAGCCCCGCCCGTTTCAGCTGCCTGTCGTCCGTACTGAAGCCCAGCGGACGGACCAGGTGCAGATGGCAGCCGGTCACAGCACAGAGCCGCACCACGTTACCGGTGTTAGCCGGAATTTCCGGCTGATACAAAACTATATGCATATAAAAATCGGAACCTCCGCTTGCCTTTTACAGATAACTATAATGTATGACTATTTCTTAACCGGTTGCTTCACCGGTTCCTTTTTCGCAGCTTCCTTTTTCACATTGTCTTTCTTCACAGTAGTATTTTCTACAGCTATCTTCTGGTTTTTAGCCCCGTTTTTCCTGTATTTCTCTTCTGCCGCTTTCCGTTCTTTCATCTTCTTTTCATACAGCTTTTCCAGTTCTTTCTGCTGCCTTTTATGATCCTCCCACATACCGGCAGGCTCTTTGTCCTCACAGCACAGCATTAGCTGGTGGGTGTTGATGATCTTTTCCGCGTATTCGCCGCCCATGGCCCAGGTCCAGTTCAAACCGGACCATTTGGTGATCAAACCTTTCTGTAAACGAAGGTTATGCGCCTTATCATACCGGGGATCAATGAGTTTGGTTTTCGGCAGATCGTGGCTGCAATAGGCCAACAGGTGCTGGATATGGGCCCGCACCCCTTCCTGGGGCGTCCGGAAAGCTGCGCCCTGAACACCGCCCCCAATGGTTCCTAATCCGCAATAATTATGCTGCCAGGGTTCCACGCTGCCGCCGAAGTTGAAATACCCCGTTTCCAGCAGAGCCTGGGACAGGGCCATGTCAGGGCGGATCCCTTCCCGTTCTGCCTCTTCCCAGTACAGGTCTACAATTTCGCCTGTGCTGCAGCCGATGGGCAGATACGTATTGTTGGCCGTGATCAACTGGGCGGCTTGCTTTTTAGTCGCTTCCGCCTTACCTTTGATGGTGATGTCTTTATAGCCTTTGGGTAAAATATAAATGGCGCTCAGATTCCGTTTCGGCGCAGCAGTCTGTTGTGTTTTAGCACCTGTCTTTACAGCAATCTTGTTTCCTGATGCTTTCTTATCTTCTCTGTTTCTGTTTTGCTTTGCATTTTGCACCGTAACAGCGCCCGGACGGTCTCCCATTGAAATCACCGGTTTCTGATTCCGATTCGCGGAAGACGCTTTGGACGCCTGCCCCGGCAGAGGCAGAAGTATCAGCGCAGCAACCGCCACGGAGGCCATCTTTGCCAGTTTGTTCATCTGCTTTTCTCCTGTAAAATTGCCATACCGTTTACCGGCCATCGCGCAAACTCATTTAATCAGCGTTTCCTTAACAATTATCCCTGTATTCACAACGTAAATCTGATTGACTTATAAAACCAACTTAATAATTAATTATATGCCAAACACCTTTTATCTGTAAAGTTTTATCCTGATTTAAAATGTTTTCCACAGCATCTGACAGGAATGTATCAGATATGGTATAATAATTTAAAATCATGATATTATGATGTCATTATAATAAATTAAAAGGAGGAATTACCATGTCTGCAGAATTCAAATTCATCCACCATGCCTGCTTCACCGTTACCGCCGGGGGCGAAACGCTGATCTGCGATCCGTTTATCGACGGCAATCCCATCAATGTTTCCGTAAAAGACCTGAAAGTGGATTACATCTTTGTTTCCCATGCCCACGGCGATCATCTGGGCTGCGCCTATGAACTGGCGAAACAGTGCGACGCCCTGATCATCACCACGGCAGAAATCGCCGGTCAGGCGTCGGAAAACGGCTGCAAGGCCCACGCTATGCACGTAGGGGGCACATATCAATTCCCCTTCGGTAAAGTCCGTCTGACCCCCGCTTTCCACGGCAGCGGCATCGCCGGCGGCCATGCCTGCGGTTTCATCATTGATTTCCACGGTGTGAAGTTCTATTTTGCAGGCGATACTTCCCTGTTTGGCGACATGCAGCTGCTGCAGGAACTGGATCCCTTCAAATACGCGCTGCTGCCCATCGGCGGAAACTTCACCATGGATCCCCATGACGCCGCCAAAGCTGCCGCGTTCTTAAAGGCACCGGTGGTAATCCCCATCCACTACAACACCTGGCCCGTCATCGCCCAGGATCCGGAAGCCTATAAGGCCGATGTTGAAAAGAATGTACCGGGAACAAAAGTCATCCTGGTAGACCCGGGCGACACCCTGGAATGGGACTGACGTAACCCGATCAAACTGAATAACCAAAGTGTTTGCCTCCTGCCCCGGTTGAACCGGGGCATTAACGCTAAAACCGCATAAAATTGCGGGGGCAACTGAGTGAACTCAGTTACCCCCGTTTTTTATATGTTTCGTTATGTTTCTGTTTTCTGTTGACATTGCCTGCTGCTATAGCTGCTTTTATTCCGCTAACGGCAACGTTGATCCCGGTTCTGTCTCAGCCGGCTTCCTCCGTCTTTTTCCGTTTCTTCAGCACTTTCATAAGAATTGGTGAGAAAGAAGACAGGATGCACATCGCTATCAGGATCCAGCAAATCGGAGTACTGAAGAGGATGCTGATATCATTGCCGGACAGGGTCAGGCTGCGGCGCAGGCCCCGCTCTCCAATTGGTCCCAGGATCAGCGCCAGCACAACCGCTGCCGTGTTCAAGTCCAGTTTCCGCATCAGGTAACCGAAAAAGCCGAACAGGAACATGATGCCCACTTCCACAAAGCTGTTGTTGATGGCAAAAGAACCTACCACGCACAGCACAAACACGCAGGGGATCAGGATGGCATCGGACAGACGGGAGATATGAGCGAACAGGCGGCAGCCTCCCAGACCGATCAGCAGCATGAAGAACTGCGTGACTACGAAGC
>JAFZIG010000086.1 GCA_017554485.1 Acidaminococcaceae bacterium
GGACGTTCCCGTTACGGTGGCGGTCCGTCCGGAAGAGTTCACGGTGCACATGGACGGCGAAGGTTTGGACGCGGTGGTCAACTACAGCGTCTTCCTGGGCATTTCCACCCATTACTTCCTGACCATGGCGGACGGAAAGGAAATCGAAGTGATCACACCTTCCGATGTGGGCCGCATCATTCCCAACAACACCCCGGTGAAACTGCGGGTGGAAGCGGACCGCATCAACGTCTTTACGGATGACGGGGAAAAATCGCTGATCATCCAGACCGAGGACATCGACGGTAACCGGACTGGTGGTGATGCCGCATGAAAAAGCCAAGCATCTGGACAGCGTTTACCCTGGTAATCCTGTGCTTTTTCCTGTTATTTGTAGTCTACCCGCTCTTCCTGATCATGTACCAGAGCGTGGTGGATCCGGAAACCCATGCCCTGACCTTTGATTACTTTACAAAATTCTTCGGACGCAAGTTCTACTGGAGCACCCTGGTCAACAGCTTTAAAGTTACCATCTGCGCCACGCTGCTGGCAGCCATCATCGGCCTGCCCATGGCTTATGTGCTCCGCAGTTATAAGATCCCCTACAGCAAATACGTTAACATTTTAATCGTAATTTCCTATCTGTCGCCGCCCTTTATCGGCGCCTATGCCTGGATCCAGCTGCTGGGCCGCAACGGCTTCATCACCCAGCTGATCAACAGCATTTTCGGCATCAAGTTCGGCGGCATCTACGGCTTCGCCGGCATCGTCCTGGTCTTTTCTTTACAGTCGTTCCCGCTGATCTACATGTATGTATCGGGGGCGCTGAAAAATCTGGACAGCTCCCTGAACGAAGCGGCGGAAAGTCTCGGGTGCAACGCCTTCCAGCGGGTGACCCGGATCATCCTGCCGCTGGTCATGCCTTCCCTGCTGGCAGGTTCGCTGCTGGTCTTCATGCGGGTGTTCTCCGACTTCGGTACCCCCATGCTGATCGGCGAAGGGTTCAAGACCTTCCCGGTATTGATCTACACCCAGTTCATGGGCGAAGTCAGCACGGACGACCACTTTGCCGCGGCCCTGTGCGTCATCGTCGTGGTGATCACCCTGTTCCTGTTCTTCCTGCAGCGCATGGTGGCCAAACGCTATTCCTACGCGATGACGGCATTAAAGCCCATGCAGCCGGTACAGGCCAAAGGCAGCCAGAAATTCTTTGCCTACCTGTTTGTGTACGGCGTTGCCTTTATCGCCATGCTGCCCCAGCTGACGGTTATCTTCACCTCCTTCCTGGAAACGGTGGGCGGCGCGGTTTACACCGGCAACTTCTCCCTGATGAACTACGAGAACACGCTGTTCTCCAAAGACAACATCTCCATTTTCAACACCTACGCCTTCGGGTTGTGCGCCATCTGCATCGTGGTGGTGCTGGGCATCCTGATCTCCTATCTGACGGCCCGCAAGCCGTCCCTGCTGACGAACATCCTGGATACCCTGACCATGTTCCCGTACATCATTCCGGGTTCGGTTTTAGGTATCGCGCTGCTGTCGGGCTTTAACTCCGGCATCCTGGTCCTGTCCGGGACAGCCCTGATCATCATCATCTCCCTGACGATCCGGCGCATGCCCTACACGATCCGGTCCAGTACGGCCATCATCTCCCAGATCTCTCCAAGCGTGGAAGAAGCGGCGATCAGTCTGGGCGCCAGCGAATTCAAATCCTTCCGCAAGGTCATGGTTCCCATGATGCTTCCGGGCGTCCTGGCCGGCGCCATCATGAGCTGGATCACCCTGATCAGCGAACTGAGTTCCAGCATCATCCTGTACACCAGCAGCACCAGCACCTTAACGGTTGCCATTTACGCGGAAGTTATCCGCAGCAACTTCGGCAACGCGGCTGCCTATTCCACGATTCTGACCCTGACTTCCATCATCTCCCTGCTGGTATTCTTCCGGCTGACCCATAACGAGGACGTGAGCGTGTAAATCTTTTCACATTTCATTTCACATAAATGTCATGATATTAACAACCTGTGAATGATATAATAACTTTGTTATAATTGGCATTTTAAAATTGAGAAATGAAAAAGAGTAAGGAGGATATCTTACCATGGCAAAATATTTAGGCGGTACTGACAGCCAACAGGAAGAAGTTAAGGCAGAACTCATTGCCCCGGGTTTACTGACCAATGATTTTGTATTAAGTGTTTCCACCGGTATTTTTTCCAAAGAAAAAATCGGCATTAAAGACAATATTACATTTTATGAAGAAGTGACCCAGGAAAATGAAAAGAAATTCAGTATTGGCTGGGGTATTGTTGGTCTTGCAATTTTTGGCCCGTTAGGCGCTTTAGCCGGTGCTATCCTTGGCGGTGACAGCAAGACGAAGCATGTAGTGGCGGCCCAGCTGAACAATGGATTGAAATTTGTCGTGCAGCTGGACAAGGAAGAGTTTGTAAAATGGGTCAACCTGATGCCTCACAAAGCGCTGCCTGAAGGGGAAGAAGTATAAGTGGGAAGGTTTTCCCGTTTGTAATTCTGAAAAGAATCCTGAAAGGTTGTATTGCATGAATTGTTTGAAACGGTTCCGCAACAGTCTGCTGTTCCTTTTTGTGTTGCTTTTGGTAATCACAGCAGTTCTTACTGCAGGCTGTGGGGAAGAGGAAAAGTTTAATAAAGAGAAAGCTGAAATTCTGGAAGAACTGAAGCAGGTACAGCTTATCAAAATTCCGAAAGGACTGGAAGGCGATGCGCTGGATGCAGCAATTGACGAAATGTCTCCCAAGCATAAGGCGGCGTTAGAACAGGTCGATGCCAGGCTGAAAGCATTGGGTGAGAAGTACGAAAAAGCGGATGCCAAATTTAAAGCGGATGCGGAAGAAATACGCAAAACGCTGAAGCAGGAGCACATCAAATGGCTGAAAGCCGCCGTAGCCCCGAAGCTCAAAGGGGATCCCGTCATGGGTGTTGGCATCGGCTGTCGCTGGAAAGAAATTGAAGAGATTTTGGGTGAGCCAATCGAGAGGAAACAGACTGCCGGCCTGAAGGAGTTTAAGTATTCCGGGCTTGTGTTCAATGAAATCAGGGACCATGGGGAAACATACGGACAGCCGTTGCCGCCTTCTTATGGTCCGGATGCGTATTATATGACCGGGAACGGATATAAGACCGCGTGCGGCATACAGGTTGGCATGACAAAAGCGGAATTGCTGGAATGCTATAAGGGAAAGCTTTCCATGCTGGACGACCATACCGATCCGCGTTTTATTATCATGCGGTACGATCCCACACCGGACCACAAGCATGCCTATAACCAGTATATGCAGCTTACGGATGGAAAACTGAATCGGCTGATCGTGGCTAAACATTGAGTATTGTTTTTTAATTAATAATACCGCAGTTATTCAGAGCAGTTTCTGAATGCTGCGGTATTTTCCTTTTATCAGTGAGATTGGCCTGCGGTAAAAGACCATTAGATATTGACAGCGTTTTTCTGCAATCTCATTTTATGCCATTGTTTTGTAATAGTTTTTTGATATATTCTTCGTCGGGTGTGGCATAATAAGTTTTCTGGTTTGTAAAAATGACAAAACCCGGTTTGGCGCCGGACGGCTTTTTGACAAAGCGCCGGGGGACACAGTCTACAGGAATCTGACTGCCGCCACGGGCTTTGCTGAACCAGACGGCCAATTGTACAGCGGCTTCCAAAGCTTCCGGTTCCGGTTCGGGCAGTGATGTTTTTATTAACACATGGCTGCCTGGGATTTTCTGTACATGTAGCCAGAAATCGCTTCCAGTGCCGATTTTAAAGGTCACTTCTTCATTTTGGCGGTTGTTTTTGCCAATGTAGATTGTTGTAGAATCAGAAAAAACGATTCGAACCGGAGAAGATTTACCGGACGGGTGCATTTTCCGTTTTGGGACAGGCATGATCCCTGCTTTTTGCAGTTCCTCTGTTATTTCTTCCGTTTCCTGCCTGGAAGTTGCCAAATGTAAGCTTTCTTCCACACTTTCCAGATAAGTTAGCATATCCGTTGTTTCTGCTAATTGAATAGCAACTTCTTCCTGGGCCCGTTTCAGTTTGTTGTATTTTTTATAGTATTTTTGTGCGTTTTCTGCCGGGGTCAGTACCGGGGATAAGGGAATCTGCAGAGCAGTGCCATCATAAATGTTGGGAACAGTACAGCATACACATCCTTTTTTAACCTGATACAGGGAAGCCATCAGACTGTCGGCCATGATCCGGCAGGTGTCCGCCTCATTGGAATGGATGAGATCCTGCTGTAAGGCTACGATTTTTTTCTCTGCTTTGCGAATTTCCGCCAGCACTGCTTTCTGTAATAATTCCTGGTCAGGGAGTTTAGCAGGCTGCAACAGGGCAGCAAAACACAAGGCTTCATTCATTGTGGGAAAAAGCTCAGTACGGCAGCCGTCCGGAATATAAGAAACATGAAAGGGAAAGACTGTCTGGCACAGATTGCTTTTGCTGACGATTGCAGTGAATGTTTGTGCCGCAGTGTCTGTTACGGCATTTTGCAAACCGGCAATCGCTGAAGCCAGCCGCCTTCTGTCTGTGGGGGTGAGGTATGTAGCATTTAACGGAATACTTGCTGCGGATAACAGCTGCAGGGCGGAAGCCTTGCCAATACCGGTGGTCGCGTTTACCAGTTGTTTCCATAGGGAACTGGTTACTTCGTCGGGGATGGCTGCAACGATTGCTTCCGGGGATGCGGTCAAAATGTTCAGTCCGGTTTGCAAAGGCGGCGGATTATAGGCATATCCCGGCTGGATAACGCGGACAGAGTTCATGACAGGGCTTACATGTTTTATGCTGTCAAGAATGATCCCGTTTTCCACAAAAATCAGATTAGCGTTTTTGCCTGTGAGTTCAATTATGATTTGCTTTGTAATAATCTGCCTGCTTCTTCCTAACAGGCTGATTTCCAGTTCAATCACACGGTCCAGGCCGTATTGCTGAATTTGCGTAATTATTCCTTCTTCCAGATGCTTGCGCAGCAGCATGCAGAAAGCTGGTGGTTCCGGTGGATTCTCAGGCGTTTTGGCAGACGTGTATATCACAGGCGAACCGCCATTAACGTCTATCATAAGATGTATTACATCGAGTTCTCTTTTTAAAGAAAAATATAAAGAATGATTTGACGGCATGCCGATTTTGTAAATCCGGCTGCCGGTGATTTCCTGTTTCAGATAAGCTGTCTGTGTATATAAGGTTATTCCTTCCAAATTCATGGTTTTTCTTCCTTTATCTTCAATTTATTTAGTTGTTTGGTTGCGTTCCCTTTCACAATGGTTTATAATATCGGTACAGTTTCTGTATTTCTTTTCCAGTATATCATATTTTGTACAAAATATCTTTTGGAGGAATCAGGATGAAAAAAGTTTTCCTTACACTTTTGTTTTGCAGTATATTGTCTCAGTGTTCTGCGCTGACTTCCATGACGGATGACAATATGGCGAAAGCGATTCAATTTGGTATTTCCAGCAAACAGGACAAGCAAACGCTGTACCAGTTGATAAATCCCTGGCTGATACCGGAGCGGAACTTAAAAAATCCCTACCGGCAAAAAGAAAATATTTTTGTTTATACGCCGTACCTTCTTGCCGCGATTCATGCCAGAGATAAGGTGGAAGAATCCCGCGTTCCGGAATTATCAGATATAAGAAAAGCAATTCAGGAATATGAAGGAATTACATTGATCGGTGCAAGGCTGAACACCCCGGTTGTTTTGCAGGCAGGCGACTATACTGTAAGGCTGGTGCAGGGTAATACAAGTCTGGCGCCCTATGCGTCCAATTATCTGCATCATGAGATGATCAATAAAATTGATAAGCAGGAAGAAGCCCAAAAAGCGTCTCAGCCGGATGATGGGAAGCAGCTGACAAGGGACGAAAAGAAAAAGGATAGTACTGCAAAGACAGAAAAGGTAGCAGTGCTTGAAATGCAGTTTTATTTTGACAGCTCCCAATTCAATCCGGTCCAGCAGTATACCGTACTGATTTCCGATAAATATTGCGGGGAACGCCGTTTTGACGTGAATCCGGAAACAATCCGATAAGACAGGGGGCTCGTTCAATGGTAAAAAGCATGACCGGTTTTGGCCGGGGATGTTATGAAGAAGAAAATTTTTCTGTTACAATCGAAATTAAGTCTGTTAATCACAGGTATAACGAAACGGCGATCCGGTTGCCGCATTTTCTGAACCCGCTGGAAGATAAAATTCGCAAAACGATTTTGACTTCCTTATCCAGAGGCCGTATTGATGTTTTTGTAACAGCCAGATATACGGATCAGGGAGCGGTGAATGTTACCGTGGATAAAGCGCTGGCAGCGGCATACCATGCCGCGCTGCAGGAGGTGGGGCAGGCAATCGGTATTCCTGCGCCTTCCATCAGCGAACAGGCAGAAGTATTGTATCTGGCCCGCTGCCCGGAAGTGATTACCGCGAAAGAGGGACTGTTCGACTGCGAAGCGTACTGGCCTAAGATTAAACAGGCGGTAGACCAGGCTGTGGAAGCGCTGGTCGCCATGCGGGAAACAGAAGGTAAGAACATTGCGGCAGACTTCTATAAGCGGCTGGACCTGATTGAGCACAATGTACTGGAAATCGAGAAACGTTCCCCGCAGATTGTGGCAGAATACCAGGCAAAACTGAATGAGCGGCTGGATGCGCTGCTGGCTGATAAAAAGATTACAGCGGACCCGGACCGTGTACTGCAGGAGGTTGCCATTTTTGCGGACAGGGTAGCTATAACGGAGGAAATTGTCCGGCTGAAAAGCCACATCCGGCAGTTCCGTGCCATTTTGGAAGCGCAGCAGCCGGTGGGGCGCAAACTGGATTTTCTGGTGCAGGAATTTAACCGGGAAGCCAATACCATCGCATCCAAAGCCAATGATTTTGAACTGGCAAAAATCGTGGTGGATGTAAAAGCCGAAATCGAAAAGATTCGGGAACAGGTCCAGAATATTGAATGATAAGGAACAGGAGCAGTTATGAGCATCAAGATGATCAATATCGGCTTTGGCAATATTGTCTCAGCCAATCGCATCATTGCGGTTATCAGCCCGGAATCCGCGCCGGTCAAACGTATTATTTCCGAGGCCAGGGACAAAGGGCTGCTGATTGACGCGACCTACGGCAGAAAGACCCGTGCTGTGATTGTTACGGACAGCAGCCATGTAATCTTGTCCGCAATACAGCCGGAAACAGTTGCAAACCGTTTTAACCCCGGTACGGAGGAAATGGAGCCACAATGAAAAAGACCTTAGATAAACCGCAGGGGTTGCTGCTTGTCGTATCAGGGCCAAGCGGCGCCGGAAAAGGCACTATCTGCAACCTGCTGCGCAAGGAATTGCCAGAACTGTCTTACTCGGTTTCCGTAACAACGCGGGCGCCCAGGGAAGGGGAAGTGGACGGCAGGGATTATTTTTTTAAGACAGTAGCCCAAGTCAAGGACATGATCTTCCGCGGCGAGCTTTTAGAGTACGCACAGGTATACGGGAATTATTACGGAACGCCGAAGCCTTATGTGATGAATTTGCTGAATGAAGGCAAGGATGTTCTGTTGGAAATTGATATCCAGGGCGCTCTTCAAATTAAAAAAGTGTTTCCCGATGGCGTTTTCGTTTTTGTCGTGCCGCCTTCCCTGGAGGAATTGCGGGCCCGCATCTATAAACGGGGCACAGATGCGGAAGAAGTGATAGAAAAGCGCCTGAAAGCAGCGACCAGTGAGTTGATTTATGCCAGCGAATATGATTATATCATTGTCAATGACGTAGCGGAAAAAGCAACGCAGCGGGTATTGACGTTACTGGAAGCGGAGCGGTATCGTGCAGGCCGTACCTATTTTCTGGTAGATAAGATGCTGCGGCAGCATGCCGGGGAGTAATTTTTTATAAGCATTCTGAATCTGAAAAATGTTAGTAACATTTTTAGATATTTAGGATACAATGTCTTTGTTTTTTCTTGATATTATTTTTTGATTTAGGAGGCAATAAAACATGAGCATGGTAAATCCTTCCATTGATAAACTGGCGGAAATGGTTGACAGCAAGTATACGTTAGCTATTCTGGCAGCCAAACGGGCCCGTGAACTGACCAAGCCGGGACAGGTCCTTGCGGGGAAAGAAGTCAGCATTGCGCTGAAAGAAGTGGGAGAAAGAAAGATTACCTATACCCGCAAAAAATAAGTTGGATGGTATAAGGGAGAAATCAAATGCTTAAAGGGAAAAAGATTGTACTGGGAGTAACCGGCGGCATCGCTATATTTAAGGCAGTCGATCTTGTCAGCAAACTGCGCAAACAAGGCGTGGAAGTCCGCGTTGTCTTGACGGAGCATGCGGCAAAATTTGTTTCTCCGCTTCTTTTTGCGGAAATCAGCGGGCATAAGTGCGCCGTTTCCATGTGGGACGGAAGGGACGAATTCAATGTGGAGCATATCGCGCTGGCAAACTGGGGAGATTTGCTGTTGGTCGCTCCGGCTACAGCAAACATCCTGGCCAAGATGGCCTGCGGTCTGGCAGACGATTTGCTGAGTACCGTATTGCTTGCGGCTCCCTGCCCGAAGATCGTATGCCCTGCCATGAATACAGGCATGTATGAAAATGTGGCGACGCAGGAAAACCTGAAAACGCTGATCTCCCGCGGAATTGCTGTAATGGAGCCTGCCAGCGGCGAACTGGCTTGCGGTACATCCGGTGCGGGACGTCTGCCGGAAGTTCCTGAAATCATTGCCTATCTGGAACATTTCCTGGCGCAGCGGGAAGGCGATATGCGCGGTCTGAAAGTAATGGTTACAGCTGCAGGAACCCGTGAACCTATTGATCCTGTACGTTTTGTGGGAAACCGGAGTAGCGGCAAGATGGGCTATTCCATTGCCAGGCAGGCCTTGCTGCGCGGTGCGGATGTGACGCTGATCACAGGTCCTTCCGCGTTGACACCGCCTCCCTATGCAAAGGTGATTCGCGTAGAAACTACGAAACAGATGCTGGATGCCTGTCTTTCTGTTTATCCGGATACGGATATCGTAATCAAGGCTGCCGCGGTTGCAGATTTCAAACCGCGTTCTGTGGCAGACCAGAAAATTAAAAAAATCCATCCGGAAGACGGCATGACTATCGTCATGGATCAGAACCCGGATATCCTGAAAACGCTGGGCGGCATGAAGAAACAGCAGTTCCTGGTGGGCTTTGCAGCGGAGACGCAAAACCTGCTGGAAAACGCAGCCAACAAAGTGAAAAAGAAAAACCTGGACATGATCGTTGCCAATGATGTTTCGCTGAAAGGCGCCGGCTTCAATACGGATACAAACATTGTTAAGTTTTTGTATCCGGACGGGAATGTGGAAGCGCTGGAAATCTTGTCCAAGGATGAAGTGGCTTCTATTCTGTTGGACCGCGTAATGGAAAAGCGGAAAAGTGATGCTGTGAAATTACTGTGAAACGGTTGCATTGCCGGAAATTTTTGTTATAATAGTTACGATAATTAAATAAAGCTCATCACGAGCGGTGGAGGGAACTGGCCCAGTGAAGCCGCAGCAACCATTGCAATTGCAGGATTGTCAAACGGTGCTAAGTCCTTACGAGAAATCGCAAGATGAGATCATAACATAATTTTAGATGCTCTCACGTGTGCGAGGGCATCTTTTTTTGAGGAAAGGAGCAAAAACATGCGCAAATTATTTACATCTGAATCAGTTACAGAAGGTCATCCGGATAAGATTGCCGATCAGATTTCTGATGCTATACTGGATGCGATTCTGGAAAAAGACCCGCAGGGCCGTGTTGCCTGTGAAACGGTTGTAGCTACAGGACAGATCCATATCGTGGGCGAGATTTCCACGACCTGTTTTGTCGACATTCCGAAAATTGCGCGGGATACGGTGCTGGGCATCGGCTATGACCGGGCGAAATACGGCTTTGACGGTTCTACCTGCGGCGTGCTGATTTCCATTGACGAGCAGTCCGATGATATTGCTATGGGTGTCAACAAATCGCTGGAAGCCAAAGAGGGCTCTGCCGCGGAAGACGAGACTGGCGCCGGCGATCAGGGCATGATGTTCGGCTATGCCTGCGATGAAACGCCGGAACTGATGCCGCTGCCGATTTCCCTGGCTCACAAGCTGGCACGCAGGCTTACCGAAGTACGCAAAAACAAAACGCTGACCTATTTGCGTCCGGACGGAAAGACGCAGGTCACGGTGGAATATGAAGATGAAAAGCCGGTGCGTGTGGATACCATTGTAATTTCCACACAGCACGATCCCGATGCGACCCAGGAACAGATCCGCAAGGACATGATTGAAAAAGTAATTAAGGAAGTTGTGCCTGCCGAACTGTTAGATGAAAACACAAAATATTTCATTAATCCTACCGGCCGTTTTGTAATCGGGGGACCGCAGGGAGACAGCGGTCTGACCGGACGGAAGATTATCGTAGATACGTATGGCGGTATGGCCCGGCATGGCGGTGGCGCCTTCAGCGGCAAAGATCCATCCAAGGTAGACCGTTCTGCCGCGTATGCAGCGCGTTATGTAGCCAAAAATATCGTGGCGGCAGGCCTGGCAAGGCGCTGTGAGATTCAGCTGGCCTATGCTATCGGCGTAGCACAGCCGGTTTCCATCCTGGTAGACACCTTTGGAACCGGTGTTATTGCGGATGACAAGATTGCGGAACTGGTCCGGAAAAACTTCTCCTTAAGCCCGACGGGCATCATCCGCAGCATGGATTTGCGTAAGCCTATTTATAAACAGACTGCGGCTTACGGACATATGGGCCGTACGGATATCGATGTTCCCTGGGAGCATACAGATAAAGCAGCGGCATTAAAAGAGCAGGCAGGAGTGTAAGTTAACAACAATAAATTTGTCTATACATATTCTTATAATGTGATTACTGCAATCTTAATAGTTTACAAAATTGTAAAAAAGAAGTATAATTAGTGTATAATAATTGTTGATTATGGTAGCATTATATTGTTTTATGTATATCCTGAAGCTCGAAAAATTTGCAGTACCCAATATTTTCTGAGGCAGAAGGACCGGTTTGCGCTTTGCGTTTGAAAGGACTGAGGAAAATGGGCTTAACATCTAGACAGAAACAGATTGCGGAAATTGTCAGGGTAGAAGGCCCGATCACGGGACAGCATATTGCGGACAAATTAAGCGTGACACGGGCAGCGCTGCGCTCCGATCTGGCTATCCTGATCATGAGCGGCATTATTGACGCACGTCCTAAGGTGGGTTATTACTTTACCGGAAGAAGTACGCTGGGTTTGCTGACGGAAGAAGTGTCTGATATCGTAGTTTCGGATATCCAGTCCCTGCCGGTTGTAATTCAAAACACAAAAAGCGCATATGAGGCCATTATCAGCATGTTTGTGGCTGATGTCGGTTCAGTTTACGTCGTTGATGAAAGAAACCTGCTGGTTGGCGTTGTCTCCCGTAAGGATTTGCTGAAGCTGGCAACCAATAACAACGGGGATATGAAGACCCTGCCCGTAGTTATGGCTATGACCCCGCTTTCCAAAATGGTGATGGTGTTCCCGGATACAACGGTGGCTGCTGCTGCTCGTAAGGTAATTGACAATCAAATCGACAGTCTTCCCGTTGTCAGATGCGTGGATGACAAGACAAAGGATTATGAAGTGGTGGGGCGTATTACAAAAACAAACTTTACCCGGTTATTCGTAGATATTGCAGAAGGAAGGGAAGTGGGTCATCATAAATAACAGCAACCCTATTATCTATGCCCTGTCTGATTCTATCGGCGGTACGGCAGAGTCTGTGATTAAAGCTACGGTCAGCCAGTTTACGGAAACAAAGTTTGATGTGATCAGGATTCCCTATATCAATAACAAAGAGCAGATTGACGAGGCGCTGGAAGAAGCGGCAAGGCACCGGGCTGTGGTATGTTATACTATCGTAAACCCGCGCCTGCGCGAGCATTTTGCCGACCGGGCTGTGGAATTGCAGATTCAGGTAGTTGACGTATTAGGCCCCATGCTGCGTGCCATCCAGAAGAATTCCGGGCTGCTTCCCAAGAATCAGGCCGGACTGATCCATGCGCTGGACCATGAATACTTCAAGCGTGTGGAAGCCGTAGAGTTTGCTGTCAAGTATGATGATGGCAAGAATCCGCTGGGGCTGTTGAAAGCGGACATTGTCATTATCGGCGTATCCCGGACATCCAAGACGCCTTTGTCCATGTACCTTGCCCATAAACAGCTTAAAGTGGCTAACGTTCCGCTGGTGCCGGAAATAGTTCCGCCTCCGGAGCTGTTCAAGGTGCCGCATCATAAGATTATAGGTCTTCTCATTGATCCGTACAAGCTGACAGATATCCGTATGACCCGTCTGAAGGCCATGGGGCTTTCCGAAGACGCTACCTATGCTGATGTGGAACGCATTACGGAAGAACTTGACTACGCCAAAGGCATTATGCGGCGGGTACATTGTATGATCATCAATGTGTCTAACCGCGCAATTGAAGAGACTGCCGGTATCATCCTTGATTATTACTATAAGAATAATGCATCCCGTCGGTAAGGAGCATAAGTATTAAATTATGAATGTTCGTGAATATACTGAAAAGCAGGAGCAGGAGAATCTGATGACCTGGGCCTGCAAGAGTGCCGCTTCCCACCGCCTGGCTGAAGAAGCGCAGGATGATCTGCGCACTGCGTTCCAGCGGGACAGGGACCGCATCATCCATAGCAAAGCGTTCCGGGCTTTAAAGCATAAAACCCAGGTCTATCTGTCGCCGGGGGATCATTATCGCACCCGTCTGACCCACAGTATGGAAGTGTCGCAGATTTCCCGCACCATTGGCAGGGCGCTCCGGCTGAATGAAGATATGATTGAAGCCGCGGCACTGGGGCATGATTTGGGGCATACTCCTTTCGGACATGCCGGGGAGCGGGCGATCAATAAGTATACGGGACATTTTACCCATAATGAGCAGAGTGTCCGGGTGGTTACCTATTATGGCCGCGAGGGACGCGGCCTTAACCTTACGACGGAGGTTCAGGACGCGATTCTGTGCCATACCGGGAATAAACTGCCTGATACGCTGGAAGGTGCTATTGTAAGACGGTGTGACCGCATCTGTTATTTATGTTCCGACCTGGATGACGGTATCCGGGTAGGGCTTGTAGGGCCGGATAAGCTTCCGGGGATTGTTGCTATGCGCCTTGGAACGGGACCTTCCCAAATCCTGGACGTCCTGGTTCATAATATTGTTGACTGTTCTTCGGGGAAAGATGAAATAATACTGGATCCGTATTATGACGAAGCGGTGGAAGAATTCCGTGACTTTATGTTTGCTTATGTTTATGAATGCCCGGCGCTGGAAAAGGAGCATCAGAAAGCGGAACATGTGATCATGAGCCTTTTGGATTTGTATGTAAAGGAACCGCAGCTGCTTCCTGATGAAGTGCGGCTGAATTTTGAACGGTTCGGTAAAATGACGGCAATCGTGGATTATGTGGCAGCTCTGACTGATTTAAGCGCTGTCAGGATGTTCAATCAGTATTTTGTCCCGAAGGTCAGTGAATGAAAACAACGTACTTCCTGAATATACAACCAGATCCGGCGGTAGTTCTTTAACCGGATTTGATAATACTGAATTTGAAATAACGAATGTAAATGAGTAGCGGCTGAATTTGGAATCAGTCGCTTCCATTTTTTTATCAACTAAAGTGTCAAGTATTTTTTTAATCAAAAAGAGGATTTTTTTTTGCAACAGAGAATAAGTTAATGAAGTTCGATGATAAGGAGCCAAAGATGGATCAGCAGTATGAAGATTTTAAAAAACAGGTAAAAGACAGCTCCGATATTGTCGATGTGATTGCCGGATATCTATCGTTACAGAAAAAAGGACGTTATTATTGGGCCTGCTGCCCGTTTCACGGGGAGAAGACCCCTTCCTTCTGTGTGGACAAAGAGCGTCAGTTTTTCTATTGTTACGGCTGCCATACCGGCGGGGACGTGTTTTCTTTTGTACAGAAAATTGAAAACAGCACCTTCCCGGAAGCGGTAAAAACACTGGCCGGGCGCGCCAACATCCCGATTCCGGAAACGCACCGCACAGCGGCGGATGTGCGCAGGGAAGAAAAACGCAAAGACATGTACCGGGTCAACGATTTGGCCTGCCGCTATTTTTCAGCCTGTCTGCATAAAACCAAACCCGGTGTTGCAGCGTTGGAGTACTTTCATAACCGGGGTATAACCGATGCCATCATCGAACGTTTTTCGCTGGGGTTTGCTTTGCCGTCATATGATGCGCTGCAGTACAACTTGATAAAAAAAGGCTGCACAAAGGATCAGCTTGCGGCTGCAGGGCTGATTTGGGAAAAAAATGGACGTTGCGGGGATATGTTCGTAAACCGGGTGATGATTCCCATCAAAGACCCGCGGGGAAAAGTCATTGCCTTTGGCGGCCGTGTGATGGATGACAGAGAGCCAAAGTATTTAAATACGGGGGAAACCGATGTCTTCCAGAAACGGGAGACCCTGTTCGGTTTGGATGTGGCCCTCAAACCCATCCGGGAAGCCAAAGAAGCCATTATTGTGGAAGGGTATATGGATGCCATCAGCCTTCATGCGGCAGGGGTCAACAGGGCAGTTGCTTCTCTGGGAACTGCGTTTAGTGAGCAGCATGCGAAACTATTGCATCGCATTACAGAACATATTGTGTTTGCTTATGACAGCGATGACGCCGGAAGGCGTAATGCAGTAAGGGCAGTCAGCATCGCCAAGAAGGCCGGCCTTTCCGTCAAAGTGCTGAATGTACCGGAGGGGAAAGATCCCGATGCCTTTGTCCGGAAATTCGGCAGGGACGCCTTTGAAAACCTTGTAAAAAACGCATGGGACGGTACGGAATTCCAGATCCGTTATACGATTTCTCAAAATAATATTTCAGAACTGGCAGGAAAAGTGCAATGTGTGTCGAATATAATCCCTTACCTGCAGGAATGTAAAACAGAGATTGAAGCAGCCGGATACATCAAGTTTCTGGCACAGCAGCTGGTTATAGATGAAGGCCTGATTATGGGTGAGTACCGTAAAAAAACGGCAATGCGTTTAGCCCATAAGAATCCGGCTGTCCAGACTCCTGTTCATACTGCGAAACCGGTATCCAGTGTATTGGAACAGGCAGAAAGTAAATTGTTATTGTTATTCTTCCGGGATTCCGGCATGATAGATTTGTATAAGGAAATCTTACAGCAGATCGGTTTTGCTTCACCTGTCCGTCAGAGCATCTATGAAAAAGTTTGCGAACTGGAAAATGAAGACTTTTCCACGATCAAAGAGAGCTTGTTTGCAGCAGGGGATGCGGAACTCAATGCGGAAACCGCAAGAATTTTAGCCGGGGAAGATTTTGCAGCCGACACGGAAAGCCGGAAGCGGATTGCGGATGACTGTATCCGCAAGATGCAGCAGAATTTTTTACAGCGGGCCTATGAGGATCACCGGCGGCTTGCAGAAACCTATGCAAGCATGAATGATCCGAGGTTTGAAGATGAGTTGAAAATATGTAATGAATTAAGAGGGAAGATTACAAATCTGTATGGCAGCTAACAAAAAGAAAACCAACAAAAAACTGAATATGGAAATTGCAGAAGAAACGGCTGTTGCGGAACCGAAACTTGCGGCAAAGAAAGACGGCAAAAAGAAAAAGGCGGTTGTTGAGAAAACCGCGGCGGATATAAAATCCAAAAAAGTACCGGAAAAGACCGCAAGGAAAGAGGCTGAAAAGCAGGCAGAAGAAAAGGCAAAATCTGTGAAGGCAGAGCTGAAAAAGGCAGATAGCGCTAAAAAAGCCACAGCTAAACCGCAGAAGAAACAGACTGAAACAAAGAAACCTGCGTCTAAAGCGGATGTAAAAACTGCAGAAGGCAAAAAGGCTGTCGTAAAAACGAACGCAAAAACCGCGGAAGCAAAGAAGACCGTAGTTAAAGCTGAAGCCGAGCTGACAGAGGTTAAGAAACCGGTTGTGAAGGCGGAACCGAAAAAGGCAGACAGCGCTAAAAAAGCCGCAGCTAAACCGCAGAAGAAACAGGCTGAAACAAAGAAACCTGCGCCTAAAGCGGATGTAAAAGCTGTAGAAGACAAAAAGCCTGCCACTAAAACGAATGCAAAATCCGCAGAAACAAAGAAAACCGCAGTTAAGGCTGAAACGAAAAAAGCGGCAGCTGCAGTTAATGCCAAAACGGCAGAAAAGGCAAAGCCTGTGGTGAAAGCCGATCCGAAACTGCCGGAAGCAGCTAAAACAGCCGAAACGGTATCTGCAAAGCAGCAGGAAATTGTTCCTGGCGGTACTAAGCAAACATCTTCTGCGAAAGATTCTGTTGCTAAAAACAGTAAAGAATCTAAAAAGAAGAAAGCCGTTAAGAAATCTTCTGTAAACGAGACTGCTAAAGCAGACCAGGGAATCAGTGCGCCCCAAAAGAGCGAACCGGGAAACAAAAAGGAATCAAAACAGAAAACGAAAAAGGATTTGGCAGAGTCTGTAAATAATAAAGAAGATAATCCGGAAGCGGTCCAGCCGATATTAGAAGCCAGTGAAGATTTGCTTGCTTTGATGCCTGCAAGTTTTCCTGTGGAAAAACTACTGGAACTGGAAGCCCGCGCAAAAGCCAATGGAAATTTCCTTCCGGACAACGAAGTAAACGATATCCTGCCGCCGTCTGTGAATTCCCCGGAAGCCATTGATTTTATGATGGAATATCTGCAGAATAAAGGTATTACCATAATTTATTCTCAGGATGAAGAAGATGGCCTGCTTCCTCCGGCAGAAGATGAGGATGTAGAAAAAGAAGCGGAAGAAATAACCGAAGCTGAAATCGCATCTTCCATGACGGTACCCGATGGAATCAGCATAGACGATCCGGTGCGAATGTATTTGAAGGAAATCGGCCGTGTTCCCCTGTTGCAGAGTGAAGATGAGGTGGAGCTGGCCAAACGCATGGATAAGAGCAAACAGATTGAACGGCTGGAAGCGGCACGTAACAATGCAGATGCGCCTCGGAGATTTAAGACAAAGAAGGAATTTGAGGAGGCGTTTCGTAAGCTGAACGAGTTGTTGGCAACAGAGCAATCTGTCACAGATATGCGTTCTATTCCCGTTGCTTTTCATAAGTTTGATGAAAAACGGAAAAACGGGGAAACATATGGTGTGGCAGATTTTGTGACGGATACTGCCCAGTTTACGAGAAATGAGCGGAGTCGGTTGATCAGCTTACTGGAAGAAGAGAAGCTGAGATGTGCGGACTGGGATAAGGAATGTCCCGAAAGGGAAGAAGACAACGAGCCTGTACCGCATAACCTTGGTGAAATCAGTAATCTTATTGATGCGTCTGCAGTGTGGATTGAAGAACGTCTGAAAACAATAAGTCCTAAAAGTAAAGTCTACAGAGTGGATAAAAAGAACGCACAGCGTCTTACTGAGATGAAAGATCAGTTTGCAGCGTTGCTGAAGGAGGTTAAGCGGCAGGGTCAGGATGCGAAGAAGTGCCTCTCAGAAGCGAATCTGCGCCTGGTTGTAAGTATTGCCAAACGGTATGTTGGCCGCGGCATGCTGTTCCTGGACCTGATTCAGGAAGGGAATCTGGGGCTGATCAAAGCAGTTGAAAAATTCGATTACAACAAGGGCTTTAAGTTCAGTACCTACGCAACCTGGTGGATCCGTCAGGCCATTACCCGCGCTATTGCTGACCAGGCAAGGACGATCCGTATCCCTGTGCATATGGTTGAAACCATCAACAAACTGATTCGCGTATCGCGGCAGTTGCTGCAGGAATTAGGCCGGGAACCGACTCCGAGGGAAATCGCGGAACTGATGGAAACCACGGAAGACCGGGTGCGGGAAATCATGAAGATTGCCCAGGAACCTGTTTCTCTGGAAACTCCTATCGGGGAAGAAGAAGATTCTCATTTGGGTGACTTTATCGAAGACCATGATGCCCCGGCTCCGGCGGACGCAGCTTCCTTCGCGTTGCTGCGTGAAAAGCTTAACGAGGTATTGAACACCCTAAGCAGCCGTGAACGGGAAGTGCTGGAACTGCGGTTCGGCCTTAAAGACGGACGGCAGCGAACACTGGAAGAAGTAGGCCAACATTTTGGCGTAACCCGCGAACGTATCCGTCAGATTGAAGCCAAAGCGTTGCGCCGGCTGCGCAGCAAGCGCTGTACCCAGCTGCGTGATTTCGTGGCAGACTGATTATCCGGTTTGTGAATAAACAGAACAGAAAAACAGTAACCCGCTTCAGAAGTATTTCCGAAGCGGGTTGTGTTTTATTATAATTTGGCGTACATTAGTTTTGTTCTGTAATTCTGTACTGTTTTTGTGCCGGTTGCAAAATGGTGGGCCCGGAGGGATTCGAACCCCCGACCAAGCGGTTATGAGCCGCCGGCTCTGACCAGCTGAGCTACGGGCCCGTTGTTTTCAACAGTATTTATTTTAACCGAACTTTGCGGTAGTGTCAAGAAAATCTGCAAATACATCTGTTGCGGCGGTGCTTTTTCTGACGACTGCGGAATAAATCTTAGTATGGAATACGGTAAAAATGGGGCGCTTTTATATCATTTAGTCAACTTGAACCGTAACTTTTACAAAAAAATGAAAAATAATTGAAAAAACAGGGGAAAAATCAAAAATAAGACTTGCAAACACTGATAAACACTGCTATTATTAACGTAGATGCAGTAGTAACCGGCATCTAAATAAAAATTTTCGCAAAGGAGATTTTACGATGAACAAAAAAGAACTTATTGTAGCAGCTGCTGCAGCATCCGGATTATCTCAGAAAGACGTAGAAAAAGCATTGAAAGCCATTAATGAAGCTGTTATTGCAGAAGTTGCCAAAAAAGGCAAAGTACAGTTAATCGGTTTTGGTACTTTTGAAGCCCGCGAACGCGCTGCCCGTACCGGCAAAAACCCGCAGACCGGCGCTGCAATCAAGATTGCTGCCGCTACTGTTCCGGCTTTCAAAGCTGGCAAAGCTTTCAAAGAAGCTGTTAACGTTAAACCGGCCAAAAAAGCTAAAGCTAAAAAAGCTAAAAAATAAGTTCTGTATCCTTAAACGGTCTGTCTGTTATACAGGCAGACCGTTTTTACGTAAACTGGAGATCACTATGCTTCGAATTAGTGAACGGCTGCAAACCATAGCCGCCATGGTTCCTCTTGGCGGCGCAGTGGCGGATATCGGGACGGATCATGGATATGTTCCGGCATACCTGGTACTCACAGGACAATGTCGTTATGTTATCGCTTCGGATATTGCGGAAGGCCCCTGCCGGGCAGCCGCGGAAACCAGAAAAAAATACAACCTGCAGGATAAGATGGATATCCGTACCGCACCGGGACTGCAGGGGCTGCAGGCAGGGGAAGCGGAAACCGTTGTTATTGCAGGTATGGGCGGGGTAACTATCATTGATATTTTAGAAGAATCCCCGGAAGTTGCGGCATCTGTCAAAACCTTTGTGCTGCAACCGATGAATGCCGCAAATCTGTTACGCCGGTGGCTCACGCAGCATGGATACCGGATCGCGGAAGAAGCTCTCTGCAAGGAAAACGATCATATCTATATCATTATCAAAGCAATATATACTGATGAAAAACAGGAACTGTCTTCTCTTGAGGAGGAGTTAGGTCCTTGTATTTTAAACAGTAAGCCTGCTTTATGGTGGGAATATGTACGAGGAAAAGCAGAGCAATATCATCGTTTGGTGCAGCAGATGGAGGCCAGTTCTGCGGCGATGAACAGCGATAAATATAAAAATTTGAAAAAACTGATCGGGCAAGTTGACGGGCTGACAGATAAATCGTTATAATTATTAACACACTTTGGTTAATCAGTGATTCCTTAAGTACAGAAAAGGAAATACAATGAATATTTTAGTAAAAGAACTCGTAAAAATAATGGGTGAAATGGTCCCTGCACGGCTGGCAGAAGACTGGGATAACGTAGGACTACAGTTGGGCCGGAATGAAAAAGAAGTAAGAGTTATTCTTTGCGCGCTTGATTTTTCCGCAGAAGTGTTGGAGCAGGCTTCCCAGCTTCATGCGGATATTATCGTGACACACCATCCGGCTATTTTTCGTAGTATTAAACAGTTTACGGATCGGGACTGGCGTACCGGCCTGCTGTTAGAAGCGGCCCGTAAAGACATTGCAGTGTACAGCGCCCATACGAATCTGGACAGCGTGGCAGGCGGGGTGAACGATGTGCTGGCAAACCTGCTGGAATTACAAAATGTGGAAGGGTTTGCAGGTGAGGACTCAATGGAAGGCATCGGCCGTGTCGGTGTTCTGAAAGAAATCTCGGATATCAATGTATTTGCTGATAAAATTAAAAGTGTTTTGAAGTTAAAACACGTGACAGTTATCCCCGCCGGGCGGCCGGTACATAAAGTAGCCGTTTGCGGCGGCAGCGGCATGGATTTTCTGGATTGTGCGGTACAATCCGGGGCAGATACCTACGTGACGGGTGACGTAAAGTTCCACGATGCGCAGGAAGCGCTAGGAAAACACATTAACCTGATTGACGCTACCCATCAGGGAACGGAACTGCCTGTGGTAAACGAACTGGCCGACCGCCTGGCCCTGCGGCTGAGCCGGGAAGGTTATACGGCAAAAGTGCTAGTGGCCAAAGAAACACAGCTATTACAAACTGTCTAAGGAATATGCGGCAGCTTTCCTTTGATCTGTTATAAATAATAGGTGGCTAAAGCCGGTGAATGACTATTGTTAAAGAGGCGATACGAATGATTGAAAGTATAAAAGCAGGGGAGAGGATCACCCAGGCAGTGCTGCTGCGCCTGCAGAAGGTGGGGAACTCCTCCAATGGCGGTGTGTTTGCCAGAGGAACGGTCGAAGATAACAGCGGTAAAATCCAGTTCATCGCGTTTGAACGTGACATCGTGAACCGGCTGCGGGATCTGGATGCGCCTAAAGCGTTTATGATTTCCGGGCCGGTAGATATTGTTAAATATTCTTCCACGCTGGCATTGCAGGTCGTGATCCAGAAATTAGACAACATCATGCCAGAGGATGACATTTCCAATCTTGTGCCAACCGGCGGTTTTGACATGGAAGTCTATAAAAATAAAATGAAAACGCTGGTCAATAGCGTAAAGACTCCCAGCCTGCGTATGCTGTTGAACAAAGTGTTCAGCGGCAACTTTTATGATGAATTCTGCAAGAACCCGGCGGGCATGAAGCTTCACCACGCTTATCTGGGCGGCCTGCTGCAGCATTCAGTGGACGTGACCGAGCTGGCCCTGGCCATGGCAGATACGATCGGTAACACAGACAAGGATTTGATTACGGCAGGCGCATTGCTTCATGATATCGGAAAGGTACGGGAAATTTCCGCCGGTATGGGCTTTCCCTATACTACGGAAGGCCGGCTTTTAGGGCATATCACCATGTCCGTCCTGATGGTACGGGAAGCGTCCCTGGAACTGAAGATGCCGGCTGCGGCGTTGCAGCAACTGGAACATATTATCCTGTCCCATCATGGGGAGCAGGAAAAGGGATCGCCCATGGCCTGCGCAACCAAAGAAGCATTTATTGTGCATTACGCAGATGAATTGAACTCCATCATGAACCAGTTCGATGTGAAAGAGAGCAAATCAAACTGGGAATTTAATAACATGATAAAACGCTACCTTATGTTGAAATAATAATGTCCCGTACATACTGTGACGGGACTCTTGTATGAGTGAAAATACATCGTTTGCCAGACAGTCTTTGTTACAAAACTTTGGCGAAAGTATGAACTATTATTGAGCGGTCTTGACAAGGGAAATCCACTGTGCTACGATACACACGTGAGTGTGAAAGGCAATCGCGGCGCCGTGTTCCGCAAGGAATGCCGGCGGTGAGGAAAGTCCGAGCTCCATAGGGCGGAATGCCGGATAACGTCCGGCGAGGGAAACCTTAGGGATAGTGCCACAGAAAAGTGTACCGCCAGATTTATCTGGTAAGGGTGGAACGGTGCGGTAAGAGCGCACCAGCAAGTAAGTAATTACTTGGCTTGGTAAACCCCATTCGGAGTAAGACCAAATAGGGAAGGGATGAAGCGGCCCGCTGAACCTTCCGGGTTGTGTCGCTGTATCTTGCGAGTAATCGCAGGAATAGATAAATGATTGCCACCGCTTGTCGGAACAGAACTCGGCTTATTGAACACTCACCTCGCAAAC
>JAFZIG010000087.1 GCA_017554485.1 Acidaminococcaceae bacterium
TCTTCGTCCTTGCAGAGATTCTCATAAAAATCTTCACCCTCCAGCCAGCGTTTCATGGCATTGCGCTGTACCCAGCGGTAGGCCGTATCCCGGAAAGCGCCTTTGGCAACCAGAGCCAGCAGCACCCGAGGACTGTAGATCAGACCGCCGGTCATGTTCAGGTCTTCCAGCATCTTGTCCGGATACACCAGCAACCGGTCGATGAGGTTGATGGTTTCATGCAAAATGTAATCCAGCGCCGTGGTAGCATCCGGCAGCATCACCCGTTCCACAGAGGAATGGGAAATGTCCCGCTCGTGCCACAGGGGAATATTCTCAAAAGCCGGCAGCACATAACCCTGCACTAACCGGGCCATGCCGCAGATACGTTCGCTGCGGACCGGGTTCCGTTTGTGGGGCATGGCAGAGGAACCTTTCTGCTTGGGACTGAAATATTCTTCCGCTTCCCGCACTTCGGTCCGCTGTAAGTGACGGACTTCCAACGCCATCTGGGACAGGGTTCCGGCGATGACGCCCAGTGTCGCGATATATTCCGCATGATGATCCCGCTGCACCACCTGTGTAGCCACGGATTCCACTCTTAATCCCAATTTCTTGCAGACATATTCTTCCACATAAGGATCAATATCCGCATAGGTTCCCACCGCGCCGGACAGTTTGCCTACGCACATGTTTTCTGCGGCCCGTTTCATGCGCTCAATGTTGCGCAGGGTCTCGCTGTACCAGAGCAGCAGCTTCAGGCCGAAGGTGGTGGGTTCCGCATGGACCCCGTGAGTACGGCCGATGGTGGGCACATATTTGAATTCCACAGCACGGCGTTTCAGCACTTCCGCCAGCTGCTCCAAATCTTTCAGGATCACATCCGAAGCCTGCTTTACCTGCACGTTAAGGCCCGTGTCCTTCACGTCCGTGGAAGTGAGGCCCATGTGGATGTATTTGGCTTCGTCTCCCACATACTCTGCTACGGCGGAAAGAAACGCGATGATATCGTGGTTGATCTCCTTATCGATTTCGTGGATCCGGTCCACATCAAAATTCGCTTTGGCCTTGATGACCTCCACCGCTTCTTTGGGAATCCGCCCCAACTCCGCGTTGGCCTCGCAGGCGGCGATCTCCACATCCAGCATGGTCTGCCATTCGTTCCGCTCGTTCCAGATCTTTTCCATTTCCGGGCGTGTGTATCTCGGAATCATCTCTTTGTCCCCCTTCTGTCTTCGCAGCTGCAAAAAATAAATTTAAAATCTGCAATGTTTTTTCACAAAATCTATGTATTGTTATTTATCTTCTGCCGCCGTCCTCCGGACGCCGCGCTAAGCTGATAAACTTCGTACATTCATTCTTAAAGAACAGGTTGACACGCCCCACCGGACCGTTGCGGTGCTTAGCCACAATCAGCTCCGTGATATGGGTAGGTGTTTCCTCTGCGCCTTTGTAATAATCATCCCGGTACAGGAACATAACGATGTCCGCGTCCTGTTCCAGCGAACCGGATTCACGCAGGTCGGACAGCATGGGCTTTTTCACCTGCCTGGCTTCCACACTGCGGCTTAACTGGGAAAGGGCCAGTACAGGCACATTCAGTTCACGGGCCAGCGCTTTCAGCCCCCGGGATATTTCTGAGACCTCCTGCTGGCGGTTATCGGAATTATTGCGTCCCACAGAGCCCTGCATCAGCTGCAGGTAATCAATAACGATCAGGTCCAGCCCGCCTTCTGCCTGCAGGCGCCTTGACTTGGAACGCATCTCCATGATGGAAAGCCCCGGTGTGTCATCAATAAAAATCTGGGCATTGGACAAGCGGTCTGCCGCAATCCACAGCTTGTTCCACAGGTCTGCGTTATCCTTGTCCTTGTCGTCCCCTCCTGCCCGCAGTCGCTGGGCATCCACATCCGCTTCCGAGCAGAGCATACGCTGTACCAGCTGTTCCCGGCTCATTTCCAGGCTGAAGAAAGCCACCCGTTTTTTCGGTTCCCCTTCCCTGGAACCGCGGATCGCCACATTCTGGGCAATATTCAGGGCCAGCGCCGTCTTACCCATGGAGGGACGGGCTGCCAGGATGATGAAATCGGAAGGATGCAGGCCTGCCGTTAAATAATCCAGATCTATAAAGCCCGTAGCCACCCCGGTAATCGGCTGCTTGCTTTCCAGCACAGTCTGAATGTGGTTAATCGTATCTGTCAGTACATCGGAAATAACGGCAAAATCCGTCCCGCCTTTCCGGTTGGAAATCTGGAGGATGGTTTTTTCCGCCTGGTCCATGATGTCCCGTACATCTTCCGAGCCGTCATAACCCATGGCGGCAATGGCCGTCCCGCCTTCCACCAGCTGCCGCAGAACTGATTTTTCTTCCACGATCTGGGCATGGAACTTGGCGTTGGCAGCAGTCGGCACGATATTGGCCAGCAGGGTGACATAGGAAACGCCGCCTACGTCATCCAGCTTATTCATTTTTTTCAATTCATTGATCAGCGTGATCATGTCTACAGGCTCGTTTTTGGAATGCAGCGTCAGTATCGCGCTGAAAATAACCTGATGAGCCTGCCGGTAAAAATCCTCCGGCATCAGTTTTTCAGTGACCAGGCCCACCGCGTTCTTGTCGATGAGCATAGCTCCGATCACGGATTGTTCCGCTTCTATATTTTGAGGAGGTACCCTGTCCTGCATAGTAAACACCTGCTAAAGAAAGTTTGCTGCTGTCTTCGTCGATCCCTCAGTCTGCGTCAGCTTCCACGAGCACATTGAATTTTGCGGAGATTTCCGGATGCAGTTTGGCCACTGCCGTATAGGAACCAGGCAGTTTTACCGTCTCGCCCAGTTCGATCTTGCGACGGTCAATTTCCAGCCCGGTCTGTTTCATCAATGCTTCCGCTACATCCTTGGAAGTAATGGCGCCGAACAGTTTGCCGTTGGCGCCTACTTTCAGTTTCAGTTTTACGGTAACCTTTTCTATCTGGGAGGCCAGCATCACCGCTTCGTCTTTCCGCTGGGCCGCCCGGTGCTCTGCCACCTTTTTATCCTGCAGCGCCTGGTTCATATTCACCGTGGTGGCTTCCTTTGCCAGTTTGCGGGGAATCAGGTAGTTGCGGCCATAGCCTTCCGCCGCTTCCACAATATCCCCTTTTTTCCCTAAATTTTTTACATCACTCAGTAAGATTACTTTCATTTTTCTCTTTCTCCTCTGCTTCGTCAAACTGTTTTTTCGTTAATTCGATAATCTGCCGCTTCACTTCATCCGCATTGGCATTCTGGAGCTGTACCCCGGCTACCGTCTGATGACCGCCGCCGCCCAACTCTTCCATGATGATCTGTACATTGACGCTGCCGTCGCTGCGGGCACTGACATTCACATTCCCGTCCGTACAGTCGGAAATCACCACGCCCACGGAAACATCCGTTACATTGATCAGGGCGTCCGCCGCCTGGGCCGCCAGTATAGAAGTTTCACTGGTATTCTCTACATTGCGGTTGATGGAAATCGCCAGATGGGGCAGCGGCGTCTCTGCTTCTGCAATGAGACGGTAACGTTCACGGTACGCTTCCAGATCGTCCTTGAACAATTGCCGCACCAGGATGGGATCGGCGCCGGAGGTGCGCAGCAGGGCCGCTGCCTCAAAGGTACGGGCGCCTGTCTGCACGTTAAAGTTTTTGGTATCCACCACCAGCCCACTGTACAGAGCTGTGGCTTCCCCTTTGGTAAATTCCAGCTTGTCGCTGAAGTATCCCGTAAGCTCTGTTACCAGCTCGCTGGCTGACGAAGAAGATGGTTCCATATATTTCAGGATTGTATTTTTAATGATATCTTCAGCCCTCCGGTGATGGTCGATGATGATCCGTTTCTGGGGAATCGCCTCCAGTACCTTCTGGCTGGCGCTTAAAGCCGCCCGGTGATGGTCTACCAGCATCAGCAGGCTCTTCGGCGTGATCTCTTTCAGAATATCCTCTTCATGTACAAAGATACCTTCATAGACTTTATCTTCTTCCGCAATGTTCAGTTCGTTGTTAAACACAAGCTTTTTCAGCTTCTGCAGGGAAGTGCTCCGGTCACTGACTACAATGAACGTAGGCTTCCTCAGGGACAGGGCCAGCTTCGCCACCCCGATGGCGCTGCCGATGGCATCATAATCCTCATTGGCATGCCCCATGACAAACACCTTGTCCGCATCCCCCATCTGCTCCCGGATGGTATGGGCCACGATCCGTGCCCGCACCCGGGTGCTTTTGGCGCTGACCGCATTGGTCCCGCCGAAATACTGCATCTGCTTATCGCATTCCACAACCACCTGGTCGCCGCCCCGGCCCAGTGCCAGATCCAACGCCTTGGCAGCATGCATACTGATATCCTGCAGCGTTTCCCCGTCTTTGGAGATACCGATGCTGATGGTAGGAGCCAGCTTGTTCTCCATCCGGACTTCCCGCACTTTGTCCAAGATAGAAAACTTGTCTGCTATTGCTTTCTGCAGATTTTTATTGTTAAAGCCTACCACCAGGTTTTCCTTGTTGGCGCGCACCACAAATCCCTGCAGGGATTCCACCCATTTGTTAAGGATTTCACCTATCTCACCGTTCAAGTTGGACCGGGCGCTTTCGCTGAGGCCTTTCATCACGTCTTCATAGTTGTCAAAACGGACATAGGCCAGACACGTGTGTTCTTCCGCAAAGCGCTGCTTCAGCTGTTCCCATTCGGTGATATCCGTCAGGTAAATCATCAGGGTACTTGTGGTATCTTTGCTTCCCGTACCCTGAGCCGGATTCTGCACACTGAAATAGCGCATCCGATAATACCGGCCCCGCATCTTGATGACCTTGCTGTCATCTTTCACGCACATGGTTTCAAAAGCATTCTCCGGCAGGGGCAGCACCTCTTCCGGTTTTTTGCCTTCCAGCATTTTCAGGCCTGTCCATTCCTGGAACCTTTCATTCTTCCACTGCAACTTCCCGTCACTGGAAAACACCGCAACCCCCACATCCAGGTTTTTGGTGGAATAATGCACCGCGCGCTCGATATTGCGGATCACGTCATCCAGGTAATCAGAAAGCTGCTGTTTCTTTTTGGTATAGGCCCGGCGGGCAAACCAAACCACCACAATGAACAGCAGTACTCCCGCCGGAATGAGAAGCGGCTGGAGTACGCAGATTCCGGCAATCAGCAAAGCGATTATCAGCACATAAATACAAATCTCTTTCCAGTTGGAAAACTGACTCCTGCTTCCAAACATTTCTACCACCTCAAATTTTACTTTTCTTCTCCCGTTCGGCCGCGTATTTTTTGGCCCGGAGCTTGCGGGCGTCAAATAAAATATCATAGCCGCCCACATAAGTTACCAGCAGTCCGAACAGGGAAATAAACATGGAAACGGGGATAATGATTTTTATCCACCAGAGCGGTTTGTTGTGTGTTTTGAGATACCACCAGATAAATACCAGTCCCTGCACCATCAGCAGCATGCTGCAGATAGCCCACACGTTGGCGCAGAGTGTGTAACCGATATGGGTCCGGTCATTGATAAAATACTGGATGCCAAAAAGAGCCGCCACATAAATGAGCGCCACCACCGGAGGGACGGACCATTCCTCCACCGGAGGAAACTCCGGAAAGGTTTCCCCGGTCCGGGCCAGTATCTTGCGTGCTGCCCAGTAGTTGATCATCACCAGGATAGGCGCCATCAGCAGCATGGCTCCCGGCAGGATGATCTTGATCATGGAGACCATTTCCGTCATCTGGGCCGTAAAGGCCGCGGACTGTTCCGCAGTCATGCCTTTAGTGCCAAAGGAAGTCGCCATTTGGGGAATCGCGTCATCCAGGGACTGGAACATCATGTCCACCGGATGGATACCCATTACATAGAGGGCCAGCAGCATGTTGATGCCGATGCTGGCCAGCGCCCCAAGGGAAGCATACAGCAACAGTTTCTGTGCCGGCAGGTGACGGTGCATGCACTCACCCAGCACAATGCCCATGACTCCGTACACTCCAATGTAGAACAGCGCATGGATCGGGTTTACCGTCATGGCCACCAGCACCGTGGAAACCACGGCGGCCATGATACTCCAGCGCATGCCGTTCCGCATGCCGCAGACCACCAGGGGCAGGGGCATGATCAAATTTAAAACAATCCCCATAAAGGGAACATATGCAAACAATAAATTAAAAACGATGGCAATGGCCGCGCAGATTGCGCCTTCCACCATCGCTGATGTTCTTCTGCGATACGTTAACGCCACAAAACTCCTCCTGCCGGAAAAACATTCCTGCTTTGCCGGTTTTTAACGATTATTTAAATAATCAATTATTAATTATTGTATAAAAAGAAAAATGCAAACACTTACGCAGTGTACCATTATATTGTACACTAAAAAAACGATTTTTGCAAAACTGTCAGCCAATCACACGCCCCGGAAAGAAAAGGCTGAAGCCAGACGACTGACAGAATGGCTTCAGCACAATTTAACTTATAAGACGCAGCCGGTTACAACTTCACGCTGGCTTTCACTTTAAGCCCCTCTTCCATCACGCTGAGGTTCGTCAGGTGCAGCACGTCCAACACAGATTTTTTCAGGAAACGTGTCTTGCCGATCTTGCTTTCCTGCAGGGTTTTGGTGAAGTCCAGCCCGATCACGCCGTTTTCATAAGTCACTTCCACGTCTTTGTTCTCAATGGTCACTTTATCAAAGATCAAGTCAATAATCGCCACGATCAGCTTGTCGCCCACCGTATTGACCACAAGAGAGGCAAAGTCATTATTGAAAATATCAAAGCCTTCTACCTTAATATGGGAAACCGCTTCATTCTGGTCCACATAAAAATCCAGTATGGAAAGCTTCAGCTCCAGTGTACCGTAGGTATTATGCTGCAGGTTCATACGCAGGTAATCCGGCGCCAGGAACCCGATGTCCAGCAACGCAAAGTCGCTGCCGGCCAGCGCTTTCGTCATATACATCTTAATTTCGCTGTAAGGAATTACCAGTTCGCCCCGGGAAAGCTGCTGCCAGTTCTGGGCAGAGATCCAGCGGTCGCTCTTCGTTTTCAGCGGATTCACGATACGGTCATTAAAATCTTTAATCTTTTGGGAAATAGTAGACTCAGCCTTGTCAGCCGTGGTCTTGACGCCGGCAAACACTTCTTCCCCTTTGACATTTTTCATTTTTTCTTTCAGGGCTTTCAGGTCGAACTTTTTGCTTTCATCACCCAACGGTTCGTCCTTGCAGTCCATGTTGCTGAAGGTGTCTGCGTTATCCGCCCCTTCTTTACGGGCTTTCTCAAATACTTCCCGGAAACTTGCCACATCCTCCGGACGGCCCGCCTTCAGCCATGCATTAGCTGCCTTGCCCACGCCGTAGGTGATGGACACGGCCAACGGAATCTGGATGGCTGCAATGGGCAGAAGGGTAAATACCGACTGGCCGATAAAAGTAGCGCCAAGGGATCCCAAAAGTCCCAGTGCGGTTCCTTCGGAAATCTTAATACCCCGCAGATCCGCCAGACGGGTGATCATATATACCTCGTTGGCGATCAGCGCCATAGTCCCCAGCACAGGGGCAACTACCAGCACGCTGGCACGGGCTGCGCCCCAGCGGCACAGTTTTTCCGCTTCCCACTCGGTGTCAATATCTTCCAGCGGCTCGATCTCCGCTTTTTCTTCCTTTTTGTCTGCAGCTTCCTCTGCTGCCGGATCGCCCGCGGTTTCTTTTACTGTTTCGGCCGCTTCTGCCGCAACTTCTTCTGCAGTATCCTTCGCCGCAGCATCGTCCTGAACAGTTTCCGCCTCAATGGTTTCTTTTACATCCTCTGCCGCTTCCTGCGCCGTCTGTTTTACTTCATCTTCTGCCATGATGTCCCTCTCCAAAATTATACTGTTTAACCCACACCATTCTTTATTGCCTTATTGCTCAAAAGAATAAACTGACTCATATTTCCTGTATTTTATATTATATCCTTTATGCTATAATAAAAATTGAAATCTTTATGAACAATTATCAGGAGAATAATTAACGGAAAAAACCGTTTGTTTTACGGTAAACAAATGGAAGTGTTTCCAGCATAATTACAAATTGAGGTACTTGGCATGACGAAAGCAAAATCATTATCTTCTCATAAGCCTGCAGGGCGTTTTGCCCCTTCTCCCAGCGGAAGGATGCACCTGGGAAATATTTATACCGCACTGGCATCCTGGCTCTGCGCCAAAAGCTCAGGCGGAGATTTTTTATTACGAATTGAAGATTTGGATCCCGTCCGTTGTCCCCGCTCCTTTGCGGATCAGATCCTTTCCGATCTGGAATGGCTGGGTCTCACCTGGGATAATCCGGAGATTCCGTATCAGAGTGATCGCACCGCTATTTATGAAAAATATTATAAACTGCTTTCCGAAAAAAATCTTATCTATCCCTGCTTCTGCAGCCGGGCCCAGCTTCACGTAGCGGACGCGCCTCATGCTTCTGACGGCCGCGTAGTCTATGCAGGAACCTGTCGCCGGTTAACAACAGAGGATATACGCGAAAAAGAGAAACATCGCAAGCCTGCCGCCCGGCTGATCCTGCCGGATGTCACCGTTCAGTTTTGCGACGGCTGTTTTGGTCCCCAGACCTTCAATCTGGCCCGGGACTGGGGCGACATCATCATCCGCCGCAGTGACGGCGTGTTCGCCTACCAACTGGCCGTGACCATTGACGACGGCCTGATGGGTGTTACCCAGGTCGTGCGAGGCTGGGACCTTCTGAGTTCTGCCGCGCCCCAGATTTATCTGTTCCGGACTCTGGGTTTCACACCGCCCGATTATCTTCACCTGCCTATGCTGATTACACAGGATGGCGCCCGGCTGGCCAAACGGGACAAAGCAGCAGATATGGGGTTTTTACGTGAGCAGCTTGCAGGACCGGAACCTTTAATTGGTTATATTGCATGGCTGCTGGGACAAATAGAGAAACCGGAACCAATAACGACCCAAGAGTTGTTACCTCTGTTCAATCATAAAAAAATTCCCGGACATGACATTGTCATACCGGGGAATTATTGGGAGAATTTAAAATAACTGTTATTTTTGTACTACTTTCTTCCGCACCGGAATTACCAGCTGCTGACCCACAGCCAGGTTACTGCCCGTCAGATTGTTCTCTTTCTGGATCCGCAGGATTACTTCCCGGATGTCTTCATCTTTTCCGCTCCAATCCGCGGCAATGTCCCACAGGGTATCTCCGGTATGGACGGTAATAATTTGTTTCTCATAAATATCCGGGGAAGCCGAAACCGTCATATATGTGAAACCGCCGCTGAGTATAGCGCCTAATACGAAAGCCAGTAAAAATTTTTTCATTTCATCCACCTCTTTTTAAACATTTGTTTGTTATATATATAATATAACGAAACTGTTTGTTTGTCAATAGGATTATTTCGAACAGTTCGCGTTTTGTTTGTTGTTTGTTCGCTATAGTGTATAGTATCTCCTGTCTGCGCTGCATTCTTATGAGAATGCAGTTTTTCTTTTATTACAATTCATTTTTCTTTACAGACCTGCAGACTTTGTATATAATCATAACAATATAATTTTATAGTACATCTGCTGTCAGTGTTAACATACATGGCAAGATATCAAAAACTTTTTTGTTTTTGCAAGCGCAAAAGGAGGTCACATCATGTTCAAGTTTCGTCTGCCAGCCAAACAATTTATCGCATCCTTTGACATCGACGCCCAGAAAACTTTTACCCCTTTCTGCCCCGACGAGCTGCCGGTAGCAGAAGGCGATCAGATCGTACCGGAATTAAACGCCCAGACGGCCTTCGCTTCCCTGCGGGTCGCATCCCGCGACGCCCATTCCCCTTATGCAAAGTGGATCGCCACACCGGAACATCCCTGTCTCACACCGATTGAAGGTTATCCTGATCTGGATCTGTACTGGACGAAGCACGCCATCGTGGGTACGCCCGGCTTTGATTTCATCGACGGTCTCAATCCGCAAGCTTATGCTTTCCAGAGCCTGAAAGGCATTGAGCCGGACAAACATCCCTACGGCGCCTGCTACCATGATCTTTCCAATAAATACAGCACCGGGGTCATCGAATTCTTACGGCAAAACGGCGTCACTACCATAATCTGCGGCGGTCTCGCCACAGATTACTGCGTATTAAACACCGTTCTGCAGTTAAAGGACGCCGGCTTCACCGTAATTCTGAACGAGGCGGCCTGCCGGGGCATCGCACCCGACACTACCAAAGCCGCTTTGGAAAAAATGAAAGCTGCCGGTGTCATTCTGGTTAAGAATGCGGCAGCTTTGAAAAAGTTGATGTAGTTATTAATTTAATTATATCCTTGCAGGTGATTTGCTATATTTCAAGACAGTATGACTCAAAAAAATCCTGCATCAATAAGCTTTTAAGTTTTCTATGGCGTACAGCGCCTTAGGCAAATATTCATTTTGTTTTCTCTCCGGGAAAACCACTGCCATGCGGTAGGTTTTCCCGGCTTTTTTTGCCGCGCTGTCCACGATCAGGCAATACTCCCCGCCAAGGTAACGGCGAATATATTTTATGCTCACATCATCCCCCTGAAAGGTTTTCCGGGTTTCCTCAAATACAGGGGCTACCTTCCCGTAACTGGGAAATGTATCCTGATTCTTATAGTAATACGTGTCCGACGGGTCATCCGTTGTAATTGCCATAAATTCGTTCTGTCCTGCATCGCGGATCAGCATGGGGCCGGTGGCAGGCACCTGCAGCAGCGGATCCTGGGACAGGGAACCGGGCAGAACTGCCAGATAATGTCCTGTACTGTTATTAAACCAGTAAAAATCTCCCTTTGACAGAGGACGAAACGGGGAAGGTACCGGAACCAGAACCTGCACCGTTATGGTTTTCTGTTTTCCTCTCGCAGGAGCAGCCTGCGCAGACGGTTTTGCCGAAACCTGGCTCCCGGCCTTATTTTGTCCACCTGCCTGTACAGTCCCCTTCTGTTCTTCCCGGACTTTCCTCCACTGCTCCTCCTGCAGCTGCCTCTGTGCCGCTGCACTATAGCCGGATCCACTCACAAGAGCATCGCCAGGAGCGCGGGTCCCAAACGTACCGTCAGGATTCTCTGTAAAAGATTCTGAAACATCCTTCAGTTCATCTTTGGGAAAGAACAGGCTGGGAATCTTCACATCCAAAGTTCCGGGCCGGTAATCGCTTCCCGCTGCCGCGCCGGACACCCTCCGGAACGCAGGCTTGGGCGGCGTATACTGCTTTACCATCCGTTCCCGCAGCTCAGCTTCTGTATAGCCTGCAGGGTTCGCAGGCACAGCAACCGGAGCTGCAGCAGGACGCGTTACGTTTTCTGCCGTTTGTCCCGCAACACGTTCCTGTTGCGGCTTACTTTTTTGAACGTTTTCTATGGAATCTTCGTTATTAACTTTTTTCCATACTTTGTCCGCAGCATTAACCTCAGCAGCAGAAGCCGACGGCTGCGGATGAGTTGGTAACGCTGCTTCACCGGCCGGCGGGCATATCGCAAGACCGGCAAGCCACAAACCTGCCACCAGCAACCGTACCATTCCACTAAAAATTTTCAGCCTTCTCATACTCTTCCTCTTATCACTTTTGTTTAAAACCGCATTATAAACGGTTCTTGCCTTACAAATATTTAAAAACCGTTAAAACACCTTTCGGGAAACTGCCGATGCTTTACCGTATGGTACCCCCGCCCACGACAACATCGTCCTGGTAAAACACCACAGCCTGTCCCGGCGTCAACGCCCGCTGGGGTTCATCAAAGGTAACTTTAATGCTGCCGTCTTCCATCGGTTCAATTACCGCCGGCACATCCTTGGCCCGGTAACGGGGCTTGGCAGTAACCCGCAGGGGGCCGGTCAGTTCCGGAACGGAAATCAGGTTACAGTGCTCCGCAATCAGCGTGTCGAAGTACAACGCATCCTGGGGACCCAGATACACGATATTTTTTTCCACATCTTTTTTTATCACATACAGCGGATACTGATAGGCAATACCCAATCCTTTCCGCTGCCCGATAGTATAATGCAGCTGCCCTTTATGGGTTCCCAGCAGTGTGCCGTCCAAATGAATAAACTTTCCCGGCTGCGGCGCACGCTTCGTGATATTCCGAATCACCCGGGCATAGTCACCGTCAGGTACGAAGCAGATATCCTGGCTGTCCGGCTTCCGGGCATTCTGCAGACCTTCTGCCTCCGCCCTCTCCCGGATCTGCGCCTTATGCAGATGTCCTAAAGGGAAAAGGATATGGGCCAGCTGTTTCTGCGTAAGCGTGTACAGCATATAACTCTGGTCCTTCTGCCGGTCTTCCCCCCGCAGCAGCAGCCATCGTCCGGTTTCTTCATTATGTTTTACGTTGGCATAATGGCCAGTGGCGATAAAGCCGCAGCCCAGTTCCTCCGCTTTGGCAAACAACTGCCCCAGCTTCACATGTTTGTTGCAATCCACACAGGGGTTCGGCGTCCGCCCGCTTTCATACTCCGCAATAAAATGATCGATCACATGCTCGCGGAAACAACCGCAGAAGTCAAACACGTAATGAGGGAAGCCCAGCTTCTCTGCAACATTTTTTGCATCTGCAACATTGGAAACACTGCTGTCGCCCTCATTCCCAAGCCCGATGTCCCTGCTGTCAAACATCTTTAACGTGACACCGATGACATCGTAACCCGCTTCCTGCAGCAGCAGAGCCGCCGTAGTGCTGTCCACCCCGCCGCTCATGGCCATTAAAACTTTTGGTCTGCTCATATCTTTCCACACTTATTATTTATGTCTATCTTTATGCGTCAAACTTCGCACACGCTTCATTGATCTTTGCTTCGTCCACACGCATGGCCTCAATGGTTTTCGTAATCAAATCTTCCAGCGTCCAGCCCAGCATCTCCGCGCCCCGGGTAATCACTTCCCGATGGCACCCCGCCGCAAAGCTGAGCTGCTTGAATTTCTTCTTTACGGATTTCATTTCCATGTCCTGTACACTCTTGGAGGGACGCACCAATGCGCAGGCACCGATGAGCCCCGTCAGTTCATCACAGGCGAACAGGACTTTTTCCATTTCGTGTTCCGGTTTGATGTCCACCGTGATCCCATAACCGTGGCTGGCCGTAGCGTGAATCAGCCGCTCGTCCAGTCCCCGTTCCCGCATGATCTCCTGAGACTTCGTGCAATGCTGCTCCGGGAATTGTTCAAAGTCCAGATCATGAAGCAGGCCCACGATGCCCCAGAAATCTTCTTCCTCCCTGTAACCCAAGGTCCGGGCAAAGTGGCGCATGGCTCCTTCCACCGTCAGGGCATGGCGGAGATGAAAGGGGTCTTTATTATATTCCGTCAGTAAATTCCAGGCTTCTTCCCTTGTAATCACAATTGTTACCTCTCTTCCGAAACCATAAAACTGCAAACAGTAAAAAACGACTGAGGCTGCTTGCTTTTCTGCTTTATTACAGCTCTGCTATATCACATAATCCCCGCCGACCTTTTCGTGATAGCGCTTCACCAGGTCCGCCAGTGTGATATGGTCCACCACGCTGTTGACCGCGTCCTCAATTTTCTTCCAGACCTCCATAGTCACACAGCTCTGAGCCATCTCGCATTCATACCCGCTGGTATCCAGACAGGAAACAGGAGCCAGACTTCCCTCTGTAGTCCGGAGGATCTCCCCGATGGTATACGCTTCCGGCGGCCGCATCAGTTGATACCCGCCCTGGGCTCCCCGTGCGCTGCGCACAAAACCCGCCCGGCTTAGCTGGGTTATAATCTGTTCCAGATATTTATCGGAAATATTCTGCCGCTGGGACACCGCCTTCAGGGGAATATACCCGCACTCGTAATGCAGCGCCAGATCCAGCATCAGCCTTGTGGCATACCGTCCTTTCGTCGAAATCCGCATAGGAACCCCTTCTTTCATATAGTATCATATGCCTATATTCTACTATGAATAAAATGATTAAGCAAGCAGATTCAAAAAGTTGTATAGACGTCTCCTTTCCGCTAACATCGGCAAACGGTGCAAACCGCAATAGGAGGAATTTCTTTTGTACAAATATAAGTCCCCGATTACAACAGTACATTGCAATCAGGGCGTAACTATTATTTATTCTTTTCTATAATGGTTTAAGTATGTATTCTATATAATATATTTTCTATAATATATTCTCTTAAATTGGCCTTTCTATTTTTTCTGCGCTTTCTTCTCTGCTTTTTTTGCTGCTTTGGCCTCCTTCGCCCGCTTCTCTTTCACCCGGGCCCACAGGTCAATGACAGTCTTCATCCAGTCAATCATAGCCAGCTTGCCGAACTGGTGCCAGGTCTCACATTCCGTGTTCTTCGCGATAAAAGCATTCCATTTGTCCTGATTCACCTTTTCGATTTCCATCGGATTCGTCAGGCCGAAATCACTTTTGAAAAGCATGTCGTCCAGAGAAATAAACTTGCTGTTCTCTTTCATAAATTTTTCATTAAACAGTTCCTGGAATGTCATCTGCTGCATCAGGCGGCCCAACTCCGGATCAGCCTTAAATATGTCCATATATTTTTTAAACTCAAATTCAATCTTTTTTGCGTCAACCATAATGATCCTCCCATATTCTAAAGGAAATGTTAAGCAATCAGTCAAACAGCTCCTTAATATCTGTATTATTGTAGCACAAAAAGTTCCCATGCAGAAGCATTTTCTGCAAAAATCCTATTTGTGTTTCCACGAAAAAAGCTTTTTGCCACAAAAAAAACTTTTTTTCGTCATGGTTTTGCCTTACCCTGCTGTTATGATTCAGATAACAAAAATATCCGGCAGGGCTGCCGGATAAAACCAAACAAAGAACTGAGGCGCTCATCAGCACGCTGGCGATGACTCGAAAACACATCAGTTCTTTCCTAAAAATAATTACGGTAGCAGCAGAAACGGGGGTTAATTATGATGATGCACAAAAAATTACAGAAAGTATTGGCAATCGCACTGATGACCAGTTTTTTCAGTACCTCTTTCGTAATGGGTATTTCTGAAGCGGCGCCTGCCCGTCAGGCCGGCGGCCAGAGACCGGCACAGGCACAGCAGTATCGGCCGGTACCAAAAAGCAGTTCCCAGCAGACAAGACCATCTATGCAGCAGGGCGCACCCAGACAGCAGAGCCGCCCGATGCAGAGGAACACCGGTCACCAAGGTCCGGCCATCCATAGGAACGGTCCCCGCAACCAGGGCCCGGTCATGCACAAAGGCCAGCCCATGAATCACAAAGGCGGCTCGATCCATCAGGGCCCGGTCATGCACAAAGGCCAGCCCATGAATCACAAAGGCGGTTCGATGCACCAGGGCCCGGTTATGCACAAAGGCCAGCCCATGAATCATAAAGGCGGTTCGATGCACCAGGGCCCGGTTATGCACAAAGGCCAGCCCATGAATCACAAAGGCGGTTCGATGCACCAGGGCCCGGTTATGCACAAAGGCCAGCCCATGAATCATAAAGGCGGTTCCATCCACAACGGCCCTGTTGTAGTACAACATCACCACCCCGCACCGCCTCCGCATCCGGAGTATCATCATCACCATGACGACCATCGCAGCATGCACAGCAGTGACTGGCTGGGCGCATTGGTAGCCATTGGTCTCATTGGCGCAATTATTGCCAACAACAACCATCATGCAAATAATGTGGAATATGCAGAAGTTTATTAAAAATCTGCAGACACCCCCTGAGTAACTATATGACACCCCTCTCTAAAAAAGGGACTGGCAACAGGATTGACTCCTGTCCAGTCCCTTTTGCTTTATACATCTGCACGCATTCCAACTGCAAATTCATTTAAACAGTGTTTTTCTGTGCAACGAATTGATTTTACATTCTAAAAATTTTAAAGAGTAAATCCTTAGGATTTCAGTTATACGGCGTATCAACGCCCTGCACGAACTGGCCGCTCACATATCCTGTCGTACCGTCGTCCAGCTTAACCTTCGCCCACTTAAAGGCCATATAGGCATCCCCGGTCTCCTGCACAAACCCCAGTACCTGCAACGGATAACCTGTATCCTTTTCGCCCAGGATCGCGCAATTGGTATTGGGAGCCTGACGGATCCGCACGCCCTCGCCTTTGATCGAGGCACGGCCCATCATCTTGAAGAAACGGATGCTGCCGTTATCACCCACATCTGCCTTGCCTAATTCCATTAACTCTCCGTTTTCTTCCAGCAGCACCGCCATGGCGTTGGTGGTGATGGCATTGGGTCCTTCCCCGGAGTAAAAATCCATCAGACGGATAAAGGTGTTGGGGTTCTCCAGCATTGCCGGCGCGTTCAGCGTAACATGACGGTGCAGATACAGCGCGTTGGTGGAAGTCATGGCCGAACCGGTAAAAGAGCCCCAGGTGATGCCCACCCAGGACGGATCACCGTGATAATCGTTCTTCACAAAGAGGAACCGGTGATCGCGATTGTGGTTTTCCATCACAATGTGCAGATTTCTTTCCGCCGTCACCGTCCACATATCCTGCTGCTTCGGACTGCTCACATTCAGCACATAATAATCCCCGTGCCAGGGATCCCCTTCCTGTTCATCGGCCCGGGCATAGTTGTTGGCCGGGGTATTGTTGTTGTAAAAGGCATTAAAATTAAAAGCTTTTTCATAAGCGTACAACAGCGCGGACAAGGGATAATGATTTGTCGCGCCAGTATTTTTCACATATTCGCCGTCCAGGGCGTCACTGCAGTGATAGGCTTTGCCCTTGCCCTCATCAACAAACCCGAATTCTACCTGCTGACCAAAGGCCGTGCTGAAAATTTCCGGCGTAAATTTGCTGTACTGTTTCATAGCGTTTTGCAGCGTTTCACCCCGCAGGCGTATGCCCTTCTCCCCGGCTCCGGCCGTATGGGTCTTCCATGAATAAGAGGTGGCCAGTTCTTCAGTGATATTGCCCTCACCGTCCAGTGCCTGCAGCGCGATGATGGGAGCTCCCCCGGAAGTCTCCATAGACATTCCATTTGGCGCTTCGGCAGCCTTCCCGCTCAGGGTGATTATGAACATCCTGGCCGTAACATTGCCGTTCCCGTCTTTCTTTTCATAGATTCCGTCTTCGGGCGGCATGGCCCAGGCCGAAACAGAAACCAACAGAAGCATCACCGTCATCAGCAGGATGAAAAATGTGCGAATATGTTTCATGGATATCCCTCCCTGTAAAAAACTGAATGTGTATAAACCGTGCGCCAAGGTAAAGACCTCGCAAAACCGTACACGATTGCTATTCCATGAACTCATGTGCCTGTGGCTTCGAAACTCGGGCTTCGCCCTCAAACAGTCTCGCCACGACGGCACATTTCATCTCACGGAATTACGCAATCGTTCCCGACGTTTTGCTCGTGTCTTTTCCTTGCCGCATTGTTTGTTTTTCTTATTTTACCATAAAAATTACATTTGTAATATATTCACACCCGCAAATTTCTTTCTCCATTTTTGCAGAGTGTATGGGAATATAGTATAATAATAATGAAATATTGTCATTTACAATGTAATCTTTTTTAAAAAGGAAGTGTTCACCATGCCTGTTGCCATTCCCAATGCAGTGCTCCAAATCGACGGAGCGATTCTGCTTTTCATACAAAATAACCTGCGTTCCCCTATGCTGACGCAAATCTGCAAATATTTGTCTGATTACGGTGTCATCATCATGGGCGTGTATGTGGTCCTTATGCTGTTGTGGGAGAAACGCAGAGTTTTCCCCATTGCCTCTGCCTGTGTGGTCAGCGGCCTGCTGGGAGATTTTATCAAAGATTACCTCAAACATTACGTGAGACGTCCCCGTCCCTTTCTGGAAATTCCCTCATTGGAGCCCCTTATAAAACCGCCAAAAGGATTTTCCTTCCCTTCCGGGCACACCACCCTGGCCTTTGCTGTCGCTTTCATCCTGTACCGGATCCTGCCAAAACGCTACAGCATCCCTGCCCTCTGTATGGCAGTACTGGTCGCATTCTCCCGCCTGTATATGGGCGTGCACTATCCCACTGATATTTTGGGCGGTATTTGCGTGGGCTACATTGCGGCGTTGATTACTGAATTTTTGTACAAGAGATAAGGAAACACTCTCTGCAAGGAGGTGAAGCCATGAAACACTTGCGAAACCGGTCAACCCTTGCTATGTTTTTACTGGCTTTTGCCATGTTTTTACTGACACTGTTAGTATCGGCCCCGGCATGGGCCGTACTGCCGGAGCAGGGTCTCTATGAAAAACGGAACGAAACCGGGCTGGTTACTGCCAGAATGTATGTCACCGCCAGAAACGGCAAAGGCGAGATGGCCGTTTCCGCAAAGGAACTCTGCCTCACGCTGGAAGCGCTGAACGCCAACGGCAGCGTAACCGAACAGGTAGTATCCGACTATCTGGAAAGTCCCATAAACTCAAACGGCGTAGGCCTGGAAGGGTTCCGTCTCACCGGCGAGGACTTGCGTCATTCTCAGATTTATTCTGAAAGCTTTCCCCGCTTCTATCCAAAACGCTTCAGCGTCATGTGGGGTGGTCAGCACATAGAATTTAACGTGCCCGGCGACCACCGGATCAATGTACGCAACTGCGGCGAAAACCTGGACGGCAGCTATGTACTGAACGCCGGCAAAGAATGTTTCATCACGCTTCCGGCCCTGATTTTTACCTACGAAAAAACATACTGTCCGAAACAGTATGACTATAAACACGAGCCCAAAGGATATTACGCCCTGGAACGGGAAGGAAAGGTATCGGACTACCACGCAGGCAGAGATTATGTGCTGCATATCAACAACCCGCCCAGGGAAGATCACTGGAATCTGATTACGGATCACCAGATGCACATCGTCATGGAGAACCGGTACAATGATTACCGTTTCCTGTTTGTCCGGGACAATTACCCAGAGTGGATTGAAAGCGTATGGAACAGCTTCGCCGGTTCCGAACTGGCAGATATAAATATGCTGTACCTGCATCAGTACATTACCCGCAACGCCCCGGAACTGCTGGAAAACCCTGCCGTGTTCTTCCGGGTCACCGATACGTACAAGGGCAAAGCCGATATTGTAACATGGGTAGTTGATATACTGCAGAAAGAAAACAACGGCGAGACAAAATTGGGTTCCGCTCTTGTCGGTAATAATGCAGTCATCCAGTTAAGAAAGGGCGATGAACCTCTGAACGTTAAGAAAACAAAAGAGAAAAAGGAAAAAGCTAAAAACAAAAAATGAAAAAGCAGCCTTTGCTTTCGTTTTATGAAGCAAGGGCTGTTTGGAGTATAAGGAGTATCTGTAGCATAAGGAGTAACACCATGCCTGTAACTTTTATCCGCGGAGATATTACAAAACTGAATGTGGACGCCATTGTCAACGCAGCCAACAATGAACTGCGGGGCGGGGGCGGTGTGGACGGCGCCATCCATGCGGCAGCAGGGGCGGAACAGCTTCACGCCTTCTGCAAAACCCTGGGCGGCTGTCCTACCGGGGAAGCAAAACTGTCCCCCGGATTCAACCTGCCCGCAAAATACATCATCCACACCGTAGGCCCGGTGTGGCAGGGCGGCAATTATCACGAAAAAACACTATTGACCTCCTGCTACATCCGTTCCCTGGAACTGGCGCAACAGAATAATTGCAAGACGGTAGCCTTTCCCCTGATCTCTGCCGGGGCTTACGGCTACCCTTATGAGGATGCCCTGCAAATTGCTCATGACGCCTGTCAGCGTTTTTTACATGAAACAAAAGCTGACATGGAAGTTTTCATCGTGCTGTATCAGCGCGGGCGCAACTATAATGCCAATATCCGAAGGAACACAGCTTATTCTGAATCACCTGATGAGAGCACGTTTCAACATGTGGCAGAATACATTCGGGATCACTATCACTATGACGCCGAAGAAACTGAATACGAAGACGCAGTCTCTGCAAAAGAGAATGTAGTGCCTTCTTATGCAGAGGACGGTATTGCGTTTGAGTGTGCAGATTATGAAAGCATTAAAACGCCTGAACTGCCTGTCCCAAAGAAACCTGTTGCAAAAAAAGTTGCAGCCAAAAAATCTGTTCCGGACTTTGACAGTGTGGAAGAAGCTGCTATGGGCAGCGCTTCCGCAATGGCTTCTGCCCAATCAGTTCAGGCAAAAGAAACTACGCCTTTTTTCGCCAAGATTAAGAAGCAGTACCTGGAAGATAGTCTGCCGATGGGCAAAAGCGTTTCAAGTTACAAGCGGCCCTCCAAAGAAGACTTTCCTGTTGAAGAAACTTTTTCCCGGCGCCTGGAGCGTTTTATGGGAGAAAAGAAAATGAGTTCTCCGCAGCTTTGTTTTGAAGCTTGTATAGACCGTAAACTACTTTCTAAAATCCTATGCAACATTAATTACCAACCTACTAAAAATACTGCGGTACGACTGGCGCTTGGATTGAAGCTGTCTCCGGAAGAAACGGATTCCTTGCTGAATGCAGCAGGACTTGCCCTATCCCGCAGCAAACACACCGATTTGGTTATTGCTTATTGCATCTCCCACAACCTGAAAGCGCTTTGGCAAGTCAATGATATTTTGGAGGAGTGGGGATTAAATCCAATCTGATTAACATTACATATTTTTTGCTAATTTATTATGGTTAATAATTGGCTATGATCCATCTGAACCTTCACTAAAATATTTGTCGCCTGCCAGGCGACCACTACAAATTAAAATTCATCTACAATAAGACTGTAAGGAAAAAACCTTGCAGTCTTTTTTAATACACAAGCGAAGAAATAAAAAACAAAAAATGAGTTGCGCTGAAAATAAAAAAAGCTGCAAACCAAATTCCTAAGCGCCAGACACACAACAAAATTTATTCAAACACAGGAGGAAACACAAATGAAAAAAGGATTAACGGAAATGCTCTTCATTCTCGACCGCAGCGGTTCCATGCACGGACTGGAAACGGAAACCATCGGCGGCTTCAATTCTTTGATTGAGAAACAGAAAAAAGCGGAAGGCACTGCCATCGTCAGCACAGTACTGTTTGATGACAGAATGGACGTAATCCACAACCGCATACCCCTGGAAAACGTAAAACCCCTGACCGAAAAAGAATATTACGCCCGAGGCTGCACCGCCCTGCTGGACGCCACAGGCCGGAGTGTGAAACACATCCGCAAAGTACAGAAGAACCTGCCGGAAGAGGAAAAACCGGAACACACCATCGTGGTCATCACCACCGACGGCTACGAAAACGCCAGCCGCGAATACGATTTGGAAAAAGTAAAACGGCTGATACAGAGGCAGCAGGAAAAACACAACTGGGAGTTCATGTTCCTGGGCGCCAACATTGACGCAGTGGCTGCCGCTGGAAGAATCGGCATCTCCGCCAAGCGGGCTGTACGGTACAAATCGGACAAAAAAGGAACTGCCCTGAACTACAAAGTGGTTGGCGAAGCCATGTGCGCCATGCGTTCCTGCTGTGCATCAATCGCAGACGACTGGAAAGCGGAAATTGAAGAAGACGTAGCAGAACGGGGCTTGTGAAATTATTTCTTCTTCACTTCAAACTTAAACTCTTTCCAGCTTTCCGCGAAGGCGTCCCGGATACCGCCAGGGGTCTTCTGCGCCTTTTGCCAGTCATGCGGATAAATCCACTTCATTTTGAAATCAGCAGGAATCGCACCGGCAGCATACATTTTTACATAGTCGTTCATGGCCGCCTCATTCATTTGCTTTCCATACCGGTCTTCCGCATGATCAAAAATGGCCTCTGCCGTGGGAGCTTCGTTGAAAAGACCATAGTTGCCATATTCCGTCCCGATGGTCTGCACCTCCACAATTCCGTTCTTCAGCGACAGGACCTGCCGGTACAGGCAAAAGCCGAGGTCGCCCACACGGTTTAACGTCGCTACATTATAAAAGCGTATCTTGTCACCGTCATTATAAAAAGCTTCCTGCATCGAATGCAGATTAGGCGGCACAATTTTGTCCGGGTAATTGAATTTCAACTCTTCCAGTTTCTTCCCGTCGGCGCTTACCTCAAACCCGCGGACACGCATGGTGATGGGAACAGTAGCTACAAGAGCCCTGCCCTTTTCTTCGTTTGACCCATTTTCGTTTGCTCCGGGAACGGGGTTCCGTACACCCCGGACAAAGAATAGTTCCAGTCTGCCGTTTCCGTCAAGGTCGGTAACTGCGCAATAGCCTCCGTCCTTCTGCCAGTCCCTGTAAAACTGATCAGCACCCCACACCGCCGTCTGTTTTGCCAGTAACTCAATCTGCTTGTCCGGGCTGGCTGCTTCCGTTTTTCCCGCAACGCCAAACACAAAAAGGGCAACAGAAGCCAGAACTAATAATTTACTTTTTTTCAATTTCATTTTCTAACCTCCCATTTTACGAAAACAGGTTATTATTTTTATTGTTCTAAATGTATTTTATCACAAAAGAATACTAACGCCTCAGCGAATATTATAAAAAAGATTCTACAGTTCTGATGTAAATAACAGCAGCACCTCACGAATTCTCCTGTATTCTTTCTTCCATGTACTCATGCACCACCTTGCGGATCTCCGCAAACTGTTGCCGTGTTCGTTTATTCCGGCTGGGGAACTGCAACACCGTTTCCAGGTAGCCTTGCTCTTTCATCAGCCGCACGCTTACCGGATACACCAGCCCGAACACAAAAGAGACATGCCCCAGCATCAGATCCGCCGGAGTTTTCATCATGTTGCGGAAGAGATTTTGGCGTTGCAGGATCGCTTCATACACTTCATCGGTGATCTCCGAATCCAGAAAAATATCTTCCTGCACTCCGTAAATTTCGCTTCTCGGCGTCTCCACATTCACCCGTACAATATCAAGCTTGTCCGCGTCGCGCAAAACCGTGGCGAAACGCAGTTCCCGCTCTGTCAGGTCATCCGGCAATTGGAACACATTATGCAGCCGGATAGCTTTTTCTATGAGGATATAATCATTGGAAGGAGAACTCTCCTCAACACTTATAAAGTTTTTGATCAGCCCGTCCCGGAACAGGATGTCCGCGCTGAGCTCCGCGTGATTAATGGAAAGGGCATCCCGGAAAGTGTGATACCTGCGCACCTGCTCGAAGCGTCCGATGTCGTGCAGCATCCCCAGCAGCCAGGCCAGGTCCTTATCGTACCCGGTCATCCCCAGGCTGTCGGTAATGACATCTGACAACGCCGCCACACGAAAGGTGTGATCCACTTTTAATTTTACCTTGGCATCGTTAAGATTATAGGCAGATGTGTAATCACAAAAACTCTTTTCCACCTCTGCCCGGTGAATTGTAAAAATCATGTTGTACCTTTCTGTGATGTAAGAAAAAAATATTATTTGGAATAATCGCTTTAGAATCTCCCATGTTGGTCTTTGCTTTAAGAAAACAGAGACTATAAATTCCATTCAAAATAACTATAGGAATGTCACATTAAACATGCGTACCTTTCTATCAACCATGAAAAATGTGCTTTAATTTATAGTTTAGCACAAAAAATAAATGCTACGTGCACAAAAGCGCATGTTTGTTTACAAACAATTTTGCACGAAAGCGCACTTTTCTATGTTCATACTTTACACGAAAGCGCATGTTATTTCAAGTTGTAAAGGAGGAAATTTCCCGGCAAGGTAGTCGTAATTACGACCACCTTCAGAGTACAAACCCACATAGATACTGGGGTTTGGTCCCCTCTACTCTTAAATATTTAAAGAGAGATAGTTTATATGTCTGTACAGGCGAAGCCGTCAGATACTCTTCGTGTCTTTCTACTTACATTGAACGCGATGTGCGCGACCTGTCCGGCAACATTGATGCATTAAAATTTAATCGGTTTGTAACCGCTGCCGCAGCCAGAGCCTCACAACTGCTTAACTATAAAGCGCTGGCCGATGACGCGGAAGTTGATATGGTAACAGCCAAAAACTGGCTTAATATTTTAGAAACGTTAGGAATCATCTTTTTTCTGCACCCCTACTCCAACAATGTATTGAAACGTACCATCAAAACACCAAAACTGTATTTTTATGATACCGGGCTGGTCTGCTACCTGACACGCTGGTCTTCTCCAGAAACGGCAGAAAGCGGCGCCATGAGCGGAGCCTTGCTCGAAAACTTTGCTGTATCCGAAATCATGAAAAGTTACCAGAACGCTGGGCGAGAACCCTTCCTTTACTTCTATCGCGACCGTGACGCCAGAGAAATTGATGTCATCCTGGAAGGCGACGGCAAACTTTATCCAATAGAAATTAAAAAGACCGCAATGCCGGACAAACGCCTGGCACGCGTCTTCTCTCTTATTGACAAGCCGCCCCTTGAACATGGAACCGGAGCGATTCTCTGCATGGCAGAGCGCTTCGGTGCGTTTGACAGAAACACGTTAATCGTACCTATTTGGATGATATGATGCGTGTGATACTGCCTTTCTCGTTTTCTTTCTTATTTTCTTCACATACATGATTCCCTTTCTTCTTATAATTTTATTGCCCGCAATCTGTAATTCAGACTGCGGGCAATTCAATTTCAAATTATTATTCTGTAGGCGGCTCAGGATTCTACGATATCCTCATATGTTACCAGTGTCACATTCTCCATTTCTGCCGCTTTCTGCCTGCAACCCTTGGTAAACCCGGTCTTGGCAAACAGGTAGTACTGTATATTCTGATAATGGAACAGTTTACTTCGTGCCTGCAGCGTTTCAAGAATGCCAACATCAACTTTCTCGTTTGTCCATTTGCATTCGCCGAAAAGAGCGGTCTCTTTATCCTGTTCTCCTATAATATCTATTTCCACCTGTTTTTTATCAGTCGGGTCTGTGCCCCACCATCTACCCAGATCCTTGAACTGAACCGGAGACTGGCCATGCAGCAATAACTGCCACAGGTACTGCTTACAGATTTCTTCAAATACGTTACCCATATATCCGGACATATGCGGAGCGATTCTTGCATAAGCAAGGTCAGCCGCGCCACGGGAAATAACAGACGCATTATCAGGAATAAAACGGTACCAAAAGCGGAACATATTATCGCTGATCATATAAATCGATTTACGGGAAGGTTTTTCTCCATAAGGTGTCTCTTTCTGAATCAGGCCAAGTTCCAAAAGGTTCTTCAGATAAGCTGCGCATATGTTGGTCGGTTCCCCCACTTTGGTTGATATCTCTGACATTTTGCTTGCCCCACCGGCTATTGCTGTAATGATAGCATTGTACAACGCAGGTTCACGTACTTCCTGCTTCAACAGGTTCTCCGGTTCTTCATACAGGGAGGAAGTAGGATTCAAAAATGTATTTTTAATATTATCCTTTATACTCAGGCGGTCATCCATCTGCAAAAGATATTGGGGCGTGCCACCTGCAATCCCATAAACAAGCGCTTTATCCTCATTCGAAAAATGAGGGAAGTATTTGCAGGTATCCGCAAAGTCAAAAGGCAGCAGCTTCATCTGGGCTGTTCTTCTTCCATACAGGGGCGCTTTATAGGCCAGCACATGGTCTTCCATATAAGACATGGAAGAACCGCAAAGGATCAGCATTAATTTTGATTTGTCCTTATATTTATCGATCAACAGCTGCAACGTGGAAGCAAGACTTTTAGCAGCCCTGGCCACATAAGGGTATTCGTCAACGGCCAGCACAAGCCGCTCTTTTTCCGCCAGTTGGAAAACATATTCCAGCGCAGCCTGATAGGTACGAAACGAACTGTCACTGACAGAACAGGTCACATATTCAAACAGGCTGCTGCTGAGATTATCAAGATTTTGTTGGGAGTTGCTTTCAACGCCTACAAAATATATCGCATTTTTGTTTTGAATAAAATGGCTGATCAAAGCCGTCTTCCCCACACGGCGGCGTCCATACATCACTACAAATTCAAATTTATCCGATGCGTATAGACGATCCAGCGTTGCCAGTTCCTTTTCTCTTCCTATGAACATAATGGAGCCTCCAGATAATTAAAAATCCTGTTTCCATTGTGATTATACAACGAAGCCGTTTTTTAGTCAATTATAAATGACCAAATCGTGTTTGACTGAATAAAAATTCAGTTAAATACATCGACTCTTACCGGTTCATCCCTGCGCCAATCAGAAACAGGCCAAAATATAACAGAACAATACACGCACACCAATATGCTCTGCGATGTACGTACTGCTCGCTTTTTTCTTCATCTGCCAACCCTTTAACCACAGCTATTGCTGACAAAACGCAACAGGCAACGCCAACTATCCGCTGAATACTATTGATGATTGCCTTTATTACCGGCAGGATGATTTCAAATCTGATTTGTAAATAGAGTAGAACACATATAAAAATCGTAACCGTCAATATGCAAGCCGTTTTAGTGTTGCTAAGCATACGGATACAAAAGAACCCCACAAACACAAGGATAACAATGGCTAACATAAAATTAGCGCTTATGAGATCTGCACGGATTCCGTTTGCCATTTCACTTTGTCCAATTATTGACCCTAACATTTGACTAATCATTTATGTTTTCATCTTCGGAAAGTGAAGCTGCACCATTTTCAAACTCAGCTGCCAGATCCTTATCGGGGACAAGAAGCAATACATTGCCGATTTTGATAACATAAACTTCATCTACTTCAAACTGATACTCTTTGGGAAGGCAGACTTCCTGACTTTCTCCAATATAAAATACCCGTGCTGTTTCCAAAACAAATACCTCCGTAAAAATACTATCAAATTGTCGCTACATTTTGCAGCAACTTTCGTAGTTCGGGTGTTGAAACGCCCGAACTTGATTCGCGAATTCAGGCACGATACGGATTTAGGAACCTGAACTTTCTTAAATTAATGATTCTTAATTATTAAATATTGACGCTATGCCAGCTCTTTATTTCTTTCTTATCCAGTAAAACTAACAGGATTAAGAAAGAGCTGGCATAGCGTTTCCCCCAAAATCACCCTGAACAGAAGAGCTTCATTTCCTTATAACCAGTATGGTCACTTCTCTGCCACTGCCTCATCCACCTTCGTCCCATCGGGCAGATAGCAACTAATTTTTAATTTATCACTGTCTGCTTCCAGCACCAGATAATTATTTGTCTCTGGCTGGGGCGCCAGTGCCACATCCAGCGAATGACGTTTCCACAAATTGGGATAACGTACATCGCCTGCCACACCGGTCAGGATATACAGCGGGCCCTTATTGCTTCTTTCAAAACTATAAATACGGCCCCGGTTACGGTAAGTGTGCAGATGGGCAGTGAGCACCACGTCCACACCATACTGATCAAACAGCGGCATTAGGAGTTTTCCTTCTTCCGATATGCCTTCCGTCCTGGGTGTCTTGCGGGTGAGGAAACCGTACTGCAGCACATCCTTATGCATCAACACGATTTTCCATTTTTTCTTCGTTTTTTCCATATCCGCCCTGAACCAGGCAAGCTGTTCCTGCAGCATGTTTGGCTGGAACTGCTCCATTTCCCGCATCAGATTGTTCAGGACGACGAAATGCACATCACCGTAATCAAAAGAGTAAAACTGATTTCTGAATTTCTCCGGCGCCCCTTTCGGCAATTGGAAGTAATGCAGATAGGCCA
>JAFZIG010000088.1 GCA_017554485.1 Acidaminococcaceae bacterium
ATCTTAACCTTTTTGGCTCCTTCGATCAGGTTCCGTCCCATGGTGCCTTCCGCCTGATACCCGGCAAAGACCACGGTGCACTCCGGCCGCCACAGGTTGTGTTTCAGGTGATGCAGGATACGCCCCGCGTCGGCCATGCCGCTGGCAGACATTATGATCTTGGGGCCTTCTATGCTGTTGATCATGCGGGATTCTTCCGGTGTCGCGGTAAAATGCGCATTTTTCATGGCAAAAAGCCGGTCACCCTGAAATTCCACCAGCGCCCGGGTCTCTGCGTCGTATTCCTCCTTGTTGGCCAGGGTGATTCCCGTTGCCTTGGTGGCCAGAGGGCTGTCAATGTAAACCGGTACGTCCGGGATCTTGCCTTCCTGGGTCAGCTTCTGGAAATAGTACAGCAGCACCTGGGTACGCCCTACCGCAAAGGCAGGAAAGATCACGTTCCCGCCCCGTTCTACCGTTTCATTGATGATCTTCGCCAGTTCCGCTTCCTTATCATATACCTTGTGCTTGCGGTTGCCATAGGTAGACTCCGTGGTGACGAAGTCCGCCCCCTCCAGAATGGTGGGGTCTTCGATGATGGGCTGGTTGGTCTGCCCCACGTCGCCGGAAAAGATCATGGTAGTCTTTTTGCCATTCTCCTCAAATTCCAGCCGGACCACCGCACTGCCCAGGATATGCCCTGCCACCCGGAGTTTCGCCGTCACCCCGGGAATGACCTCAAAGGGCTCTTCAAAATTATGAACATAGAAATAATGCAGCGCCGTGTAGGCATCGTCCACCGTGAACAAAGGAAGCACCCGGGATTTCCCGGCCCGCAGTCCTTTCCGGTTGGCATATTCCGCATCCGACTCCTGGATATGGGCGCTGTCCGGCAATAAAATCGTGCACAGCTGCTGGGTGGATTTCGTGCAGTGAACACGTCCTTTGAAGCCTTCCTTCACCAGCCGGGGGATCAGGCCGCTGTGGTCCACATGGGCATGGGTCAGCACCATGGCATCGATCTCTGCCGGGTTAAAGGCAAACGGTCTTTCATTAAAATCCTTAATGGATTTGGAACCCTGGAACATACCGCAGTCAACCAGCATTTTCTTATTACCGATCTCCAGCAGATAACAGGAACCCGTCACCGTCCGGGCCGCACCTAAAAACGTCAGCTTCATAAAACATCCACCTCCGCAGCATAAAACGTAATAACTAAATCCTTTTTATATATTCTCTGTCTTTTGTATTTTTCCTGCTAAAGAAATGAAGAATCACGGATAAATACCTCTCACTTTACGATTTTAATAATCGCAAAATATCTGTAAACCGGGCCCATTTGTTCCTGCTCCGGCAGTAACTACATTTTCCGCATTCCCCGTGTTTGTCTTCCCCGAAATAACGCAAAATGAAGTTACGCAGACAACCGTCGTACCGGCAATACTCCCACATGTATTCCAAAAGTCGTTCCGCCCTTTCCGGTTTTTCCTGCTGCCGGGCCAAAGCCTGATTCATCGCCAGATCCTCTTTGCTGTAAAACAGCAGACAGTAAGCATCCTCCCCGTTCCGTCCGGCTCTCCCCGCTTCCTGGTAATACTCTTCCAGATTCTGGGGCATGTTGTAATGGATGACAAAGGCTACATCCTCTTTGTCGATGCCCATGCCGAAAGCCGAAGTCGCCGCAATAATCCGCACGTCTCCCCGAATAAACGCCGCCTGGGCAGCCTGGCGCTCTCCCGGCGTCAGTCCTGCATGATAGCGGGCCGCTCTGCAGCCACGCTGTTTCAGCAGGCGGAACACCTTCTCCGTGTTCTGATGGGTAGAGCAATATATAATCCCGCTTTTGCCCTGCACCTTTTCCAACGCGTCCAGTAATGCCCTGTCTTTATCAGCCGGAGATTGCTTTGCGAAAAACAGGTTGGGCCTGTCAAAGCTTCCGGTGATTACGGCAGGGCTATTCAATCCCAGGCATTCGATCATATCCTGCCGTACTCGGGGCGTAGCCGTTGCCGTAAAGGCCGCATACAGCGGCCTCTTCGGCAGCGCCTGCACAAAACCGGTGATTTTCAGGTAAGCGGGACGGAAATCATGTCCCCACTGGGACACGCAATGGGCTTCGTCCACCACTACAAAGTCCGGCGGATTTTTTTGGGCAAAACGGATAAAGAACTCGTTCTGCAGCCGTTCCGGGGAAAGATACAACAGTTTGTAAACGCCCCTGCCCACATCATACAGAACTTCGTTATAAGTATGCTTGCTCATGCCACTGTTGATGCAAACGGCGGGTATCCCCTGCTGCCGCAGATGCTCCACCTGGTCTTCCATCAGGGAGATGAGGGGTGAGATTACATAGGTGATCCCTGACTGCATTAACGCAGGAATCTGGAAGCATATCGACTTGCCGGCACCGGTGGGCAAGATGGCCAGGCAGTCCCTGCCGCTGAGAATGGTGTTGATGATATTCCGCTGTCCGGGGCGGAAGGTGTCGTAGCCGAACCAGGTTTTTAAAACTGTTTCTGGTTGCAATAAGTCCTCCTATTGTAATCCTGTAAAAGGTGTTGCAAAAGAAAAAACTTCGCAAAACCGGAAATGTTTGCTTATGTCTTTTCTTTTTTAATACATTTCTCTTTAAACGGGCACTTGTCCAGGCACACGCATTCGCTACACAGCGGCTTGCGTGCCTTACAGGTGAGGCGCCCGTGCCAGATAAACCAGTGGTGGGCGTCGGCCCATTTATTTTTGGGGATCAGTTTCTGCAGATCCAGTTCAGTCGCTTCCGGTGTTTTGGCCTCTGACAGTCCTAACCGGTGGGAAGTGCGGAACACGTGAGTATCCACCGCAATGGCTGGGATCTTATAAACCACGCTGGCGATTACATCGGCAGTTTTCCGTCCCACACCGGGCAGTTTCATCAACGTAGGGATATCACTGGGTACTACGCCGCCGAATTCTTCCGTCAGCATATGGCACATGCCCAGCAAGTTTTTCGCTTTGGCGTGATACAGGCCGCAGTCTTTAATTTCCGCTTCCAACTGTTCCTGGGTCAGCGCTCCCATCTTTTCCGGCGTGTTCAGCCGGGGGAAGATGCGGGCTGTGATCTTGTTGACCCGTTCGTCCGTACATTGCGCTGACATAATCACCGCGCACAGCAATTCAAAAGGCGAATTATAATGCAACGCAGTTCCGATTCCGTTGTAGCGCTTTTCCAGCGCAGCGATGATTTCCTGTTTGTCCTTTTTACGCATGGTTTGTTCCTCTTTACAAATTCCGGGCGATGCTGCTATCCGTTTACGTTCAAATACTTGGTATCAGCTTTATCCTTTGCAAAAAACAGCCTTCGGAACAAACCAAAGGCTGTTTTCAAATTTAATGGAAATGATGCGTTGTCACGCAAAAAGCGGAATCAGTTGGTCAGGCTCCGCACCGGCGCCGGAATGCGTCCGCCCCGGGCGATGAAGGTGTCCGCTTTATACTTGCTGACTGCCATGATAGGCGCATGGCCCAGCAGGCCGCCGAACTCGACATTGTCGCCCACACCCTTGCCGGGAACCGGGATGACACGCACCGCCGTAGTCTTGTTGTTGATCATGCCGATGGCGGATTCGTCCGCAATGATGGCGGCAATCGTTTCTGCCGTGGTGTCGCCGGGAATGGCGATCATATCCAGGCCCACCGAGCAGACGCAGGTCATGGCTTCCAGTTTTTCCAGGCTCAGGCTGCCCCGCTCCACTGCGGCGATCATGCCCGCGTCTTCACTGACGGGGATAAATGCGCCGGACAGGCCGCCTACATAGCTGGAGGCCATCAGGCCGCCCTTCTTCACCGCATCGTTCAGCATGGCCAGAGTGGCCGTAGTACCCGGGCCGCCGCAGCTTTCCAGACCGATTTCTTCCAAAATATGCGCTACCGAATCGCCCACTGCCGGCGTCGGCGCCAGAGACAAATCAATAATGCCAAACTGTGTGTTAAGGCGTTTCGCAGCTTCCTGGGCCACCAGCTGGCCAACCCGGGTGATCTTGAAGGCGGTGCGTTTAATGGTCTCCGCTACCGCGCCGATGTCCTGCCCCCGGACCGCTTCCAGAGCATGTTTCACCACGCCGGGTCCGCTGACGCCGACGCTGACCACCGATTCCGGTTCCGTTACGCCGTGGAAGGCGCCGGCCATAAACGGGTTATCGTTCACCGCGTTACAGAACACAACCAGTTTCGCGCAGCCGATGGCATCGTTGGCCGCCGTCTTTTCGGCTGTGGCTTTTACGACGCGCCCCATCTCTGCCACCGCATCCATGTTGATGCCGGCTTTTGTAGAACCCACATTGACAGAAGAGCAGACCACTTCCGTTGCCGCCAGGGCTTCCGGAATGGAAGCGATGAGGTTACGGTCCCCTTTGGTATATCCTTTATCCACCAAAGCGCTGAAACCGCCGATAAAGTTTACACCCACTTCATGAGCCGCCTTGTCCAACGCTTTGGCCAGGGGCACATAATCGTTGGTATCGCAGCTTTCCCCTACCATGGAAATCGGCGTTACGGAAATACGTTTGTTGATAATAGGCACACCCAGGTCCGATTCAATATCCTCACCGGTCTGCACCAGCTTCTCCGCTTTTTTCGTAATCTTGTCATAAATCTTATCTGCACAGACTTTCACATCCGGATGCCCGCAGTCCCGCAGGCTGATGCCCATGGTGATGGTACGCACATCCAGATTCTGGTGGGTGATCATCCGCGTGGTTTCCAGTACATCGTTAAAGGTTAACACAGACATGACGATCCCCCCGCTTAAATCTGGTGCATGGCTGTGAAGATGTCTTCACTCTGCACGCGAATTTCCAGCCCGATTTCTTCCGACAGTTTGTCCAGGTGTTCTTTCAGCGTCTTGATGCCCACCTTGGAATCCGTCATGTCGGCGATCAGCACCATGTTGAAGAAACCGTCCATGATGTTCTGGTTGATGTTCAGCACGTTGACCTGGTTATTGGCCAGTATATTGGTAACTTTGGCGATGATGCCAACCTTGTCCTGTCCTACTACGGTTACTACGATACGCATTACAATGCCCCTTCCCTTGCTCTTCGGCAAATTATAATTATGCAGGAAATGACCGGTGATCTGTTTCCTGTACGGCCTTTTCGCCGTAATGTTTATTGTACCACACTTTTTATAATATGTGCAGATTTAAATAAATTTTTATAAATACTTCAGGATATCCAAAGGCTCTTCAATAATCACTTCAGCCTGGTGTTCTTCCAGGAACTTGCGTCCTTTAAAACCCCAGGCTACGCTGATGCAGGGAATGCCCGCATTAGCCGCCGCTTCCAGGTCCACTTCCGAATCGCCTACGTAAATTGCCTCCGAACTGTCGGCCTGCAGGTTTTTCATAGCTTCCCAGATCAGGTCCGGCGCCGGCTTTTTGGCAACGCCTTCCCGTTCGCCGGATATCGAAGCAAACACTCCCGGAAAATACTCGGGAATCAGCTCCTGCACGGCAAAGTCAGGTTTGTTGGAAACCACGCCCAGCATATATCCCTTCCGGACAAGCTCATGCAGCATTTCCATAATGCCGGGATACGGGCCTGTGTAGTCTTTACAATGGACTTTGTAATATACGTCAAAATCCTTCCTGACACGCTCCAGCGCCGCTTCCACCTGACCGTCCGGCACAGCGCGTTCTATTAATTTGCGGGCGCCGTTTCCCACAAAACGACGGATCTCATCTATCGTCCGTTCCGGGAAGCCGTTGACACGCAACGCGTAATTCGTCCCCTCCGCCAGGTCTGTCAGCGTGTCCAGCAGTGTGCCGTCCAAATCAAAAATAATCGCTTTGTACTTCATTGTCTCCCTCTTTGTCCACGCTCAGGGCAACAGTATTACTTCCTAAACATCGCTGCCACTTTACACAGACCGCACTCCCATTTACGAAATCTCCACCGCGTCTTCCAGCGCTTTAACATTACCGGTTTTCAACAGCGTTACCTTTTTGCCTTCCGGCAAATCGGTAAACACACAAAGGCACGCGTCGGAGGGCGCGTTGGCTTTCACATAGGCAATGTCAAAGTTCATAAGCTTGTCACCTTTCTTCACTGCCTGTCTCTCTTTTACAAATACCGTAAAGCCCTTTCCCTGCAGGTTCACCGTATCAATACCGATATGCAGCATGTACTCCATGCCCTCTTTTGTTGTCAGTCCCAAGGCGTGTTTCGTTTCGAAAACGAAATTCACCGTGCTGTCTGCAGGTGCAAATACATTGCCGTCGGCAGGCTGTACCATAAAGCCGTCCCCGTTCATCTTTTCCGCAAAGGCTTCATCCGGCGTTTCCGTAATGGGACAAAGCTTTCCTGAAAACGGGCTTGTAAACGTATCTTTCTTTTTACCAAATAAAGAACCAAACATGTCAGATCCCTTTCATCTAATTATTTAAAACAGCTACTGTCAGCAGTCATCACCGGAACAGATGCGCCAGCACGCTTAACACAATGCTGATCACAATACAGCTCACCCAGGGAAAATAGAAGCTGCCATGCTTGCCTTCCACATGGATATCCCCCGGCAGATTGCCGAAAGGCAGGAACTTTCCGCCAAAGTGGATCACCACGCCTGCAATGATCAAAACAATACCGAGCTGAATTAGCATCTTTCCCAAACCGCCGGACATATTGCACTCCTTTTTTTCCTTAACCGCTGTTTCATTGCGCATGTATCACATTTTTTTACAAATGAGCACCAAAATTTTTCTGTTGTTTATAAAATATCTATAGCTATTCTCCTGAATTTATTATAAAATATAAAACAGTAAAAACCAACTGTTTTTTATTTTACTTTAGGAAACACTGATTAAATGAGTTTGTGTGATGGCCAAGTGCTTTTTGCGAATGACAAGGAACTGGCTCGAAGGCGCAGCGGTGCTGCGTCTAGAGGCAGTGACGCAGTCATTCACAAAAAGCGCTGGCAAGCGCGCAGACGAATTAATCAGTGGTTCCTTAGGAATCGGTTAACAACCAAACGGTGCGATTCCTGTAAAATCACTTTGCAGGTTTGAAAGGAGATTTTTCTCATGCCTTACGTTAACATTAAAATAACAAAAGAAGGTAACGTCACCCCGGAACAGAAACGCCAGCTCATCGAAGGCGCTACCAAACTGCTGGCCGACGTGCTGCACAAAAACACCAAGACCCTGGTAGTCACCATTGACGAAGTGGACATGGATAACTGGGGTATCGGCGGCGTACCGGTAACCGAACTCCGCAAGATCGCCAAAGAAAAAGCCGCTGCGGAAGCCAAAGCTGCTGCAGCCGCTGCCAAGGAAGAAGCCAAGGCCAAAAAGAAAGCGGAAAAGGAAATGGCCAAAGCCGCCAAAGCGGAAGAAAAGGCTAAAAAAGATGCCGAAAAGGCCGCCGCCAAAGCCGCTGAAGCAGCTGCTAAGGAAGAAGCCAAGGCGAAAAAGGCAGAAGAAAAAGCAGCGGTTGCCGCTGCCAAAGAAGAAGCCAAAGCGCAAAAAGAAGCAGCTAAAGCCGCCAAGAAAGAAAAGAAAGCAAAGAAAAAATAAATAAAATAGCACTCTCACCTTCGTGTAACTGTATTTACTTCACGAAGGTTTTTTAAACATGCCTGACCGCATAAGCAATTGAACGAGCATTATTTCAATTATTGGGAGGCCTTATGAAGAAAATCGCGTTTTACGGCAAGGGCGGCATCGGCAAATCCACCACCGCCGCCAATGTATCGGCTGCTTTAAGCCTGCAGGGGAAAAAGGTCTGCCAAATCGGCTGCGACCCCAAGAATGATTCTACCAGGCTGCTGCTGGGGCACATATGCAAGGAAACCGTGCTGGATAAAGTGCGCACCTGTGAAATGGACAGCATTAAAGCAGAAGATATCGTCCACACCGGTTTCAACGGCATCACCTGCGTGGAGGCAGGCGGGCCGGAGCCGGGCGTGGGCTGCGCGGGACGGGGGATCATCGTGGCCCTGCAGCTGTTGGATAAGCTGAAAGCAGTTCCCCCTGTAGACGTTACGCTGTACGACGTTTTAGGCGATGTAGTCTGCGGCGGTTTCGCCATGCCCATCCGGGAAGAATACGCAGAAGAAATCTACATTATTTCTTCCGGCGAGCTGATGAGCCTCTATGCTGCCAACAATATCGCCAAAGGCATCAAACGTTTCGCTTCACGAGGTTCTGTCCGTCTGGCCGGCATCATCGGCAACAGCCGCAACACTCCCAACGAAAAGGAACTGTTGGAAGCGTTTGCCAGGAAACTGAACTCGCGCCTCGTTGCGTTTGTGCCGCGGGATCAAATTGTAAATGTTGCGGAGAATCAACGGCAAACGGTGTTGCAGTTTGCGCCGGAAAGCAGGCAGGCTGAAATATATATAAAACTGGCGGAAACGATTTGGAATAATACTGAACTTTCTGTCCCAACCCCGATGGAGTTTGAAGAACTGGAAGCGCTGGCGACAGAATACGGAAAAGAGCCGTAACTTAAAATTTGAAAATAACAAGCAGGTCGCATCTCAAAACGTAATAGTTTCTCTGAATAGATGAATGTAAAAGCACAATCTGTGCAAAAGTAAAGGGCAGCGCAAAGAAAAACAAAATGAAAAAGGCAAATAACTCGGAACAAAAAAACAGCCTTGCCACCAAATGGCTTTTTACAAAAAACCGCTCCTGCAGCTGCACCATGCCCGGCGTATGGCGCGCGGTCAGCTTCTGCGACGGCTGCGCCGTAATCTTCCACAGTCCGTTGGGCTGCGCCCACGTGGCTACGCTGATGGATTTAGGAGCCCAATACCGCATGATCGGCGACCACCAGAATGAAAACCTGGACGCAGTGCCCATGGTCTCCTCCAACCTGCAGGAAAAGGACAGCATCTTCGGCGGCGTGGAAAAGCTGCGGGGCTGCATTACCCACGTAATGCAAACCTGGCAGCCCCAATGCCTGATCATCGCCACATCCTGCGTGGCCGGTGTCATTGGTGACGACGTGGAGCAGGAAGCAGAAGATGCGGAAAAGCAATACCATATTCCGGTCCTCTGCGTACCCTACGGCGGCTTTCTGGGCGGCGAATATTCCGATGGCTATTTCCAGACGGTACGGCTGATCATGGAACGCTTTATCAAACCGCAGCCAAAAGTACCCGGCCGAGTCCTCCTGTTTGGGGACCAGATGGGCCCCTGCGGCCAGTACGCCCGGGAAGTAAAACGGCTGCTCCGGTATTTTGACCTGGACGTGAAGTGGCAGTTCCCAGGCTACGTTCCTTTTGCGGAATGGGGCGAACTGTCCACCGCTTCCCTGCTGATTCCGTTAAACTATGCGGGACAGACCCAGGGCGGGCTGGAAAAGACAGCAGCTGAATGGACGGAATGGTTTGACACGCCTTCCATTCGCGATGTGTATCCTGTAGGCTGGCAGAACACCTGCGCCTGGCTGCGAAAGATCGCGGAGTTCGTTGGCGACAAAGCAAAAGGTGAAACCGTAATTCAACTGGAAGAAAAGCGCCTGCATGATTACGTAGAATCCATTTTGCCTGTGACGAAAAACAAAAAAGCAGTACTGGGTATAGGCCGCGGCCCCCGCTGGTACAATCCGGCAGAAACGCTCAACACCATGCGCCGCATGCAGATGGAAATCGCCGCCGTGATCCTGTACGATAAACTGATGGCCGAAGAAAAGGAAACTGTCATTGCCGCTGTGGAAGAATGGAAAAAAGCGTCACAGCTTACGGACATTCCGATTATCGCCGACGGCAATTATAACAACTGTCTGGAACAGGCCGATGTACTGCTGACGACAGATGAACTGCCCGGCAATCCTGTCAGACAGTTCTTCATCCCCATGGTTCCCCTGGCCGGAACGGACGGAGAACTCATAGTGATGCGTACCATTTACCGGCTGCTGTGCCGTTACGGGAACAAAGGAGGAATTGCCTATGCGTAAACGAAACCGGCAGCCCTCCTGCTGCCATACCTGCTTCATCCCACTGTGCAAAGGAGGAATCGCCTGTGTCTGACAACAACTGGAAAACCTCCTGCCATCACATGTCTACCTGTGCCCTCACCGGGGCTTCCGCTTTCTTTGCGTCTATTCCCGGCAGCTTCGTTTTGGTAAACGGGCCGCTTTGGTGTTATTTCTACGCCATGAAATACGTGGAGGACTACGACGCTTCCGCCCTGCGGCGTTTCCACTGCACCCAGCCGGAAGGCAACGCGCTGGTCTACGGAACGGAAAAAGACCTGCTGGCAGGGCTTGATTTTGTAAAATCAAACTTTGCGCCGGAGCGGGTCTTCATCCTCAATAACTGCAGCGTAAGTTTAGTGGGCGACGACATTGCCGGTATCGCGGCCAAAGCAGAGCTTCCCTGGCCTGCTTATGCTGTGGACTGCGGCGGCATTGCCGGCGATTTTGCGGAAGGATATGAGATTGCGTTGCTACGGGTACTCGACGAAGTGAAAAAGAACGCAAAAGACACAATCGGATTGCCTTCCCTTAATCTGCTGGGCCTTTCCCCTACTTACTTCCGGGGTGAAGAAGACATAAAAGAAATCCGCCGCATTTTGGAAAAGGCAGGCTATCGCATCAACGCCATCCCCGGCGGCGGCTCCACATGGGACGAAATCATGGAGCTGCCCAAAGCAGAGTTAAACATTGTATTGCGTGACGAACTGGCCCTGAAAGCCGCCAGAGAACTGGAAACAGAGTTTGGCACGCCGTACCTTTCCGCCGGTATGCCTTACGGCATTCAGGGAACGCTGCAGTGGCTGGAAAAAATCAACAGCGTACTGCCGGCCAAAAATCTTGCATCTGTACAGCAGGAGGCAGAAGCCATCAACGCCCGCTTACAGTTCCGCAGCAGCAACATGCAGTCCCTGTGGGGTCCCCTGTGGTTCGACAACATCCTCATCGCCGCGCCGCCATCCGAAGCGGCAGGCATCGCCGAAGCCGTCCGGGGCGAATGGGCGGACACAGGTAATCTCATCATACACTTTACGCAGGATACGTCCCTCCGTCCCAGAGCTGCCACTAAAATCTGCATTGCCGGAAGGGACGACGCCGCTATGAAAGAAACCTACGAAAACTGGACGGGCGGGCTGGTGCTGGGTTCTTCGTTGGAAGCAAGCCGCCTGGTGCGGTTAAAAAAGCCCTTCGTAAACTGCAACATTGTGCTGCCCACCTATCACGAAATCATCGCTACCGATTCCCCTCTCTGCGGAATCCGGGGCGCCGCCTGGCTGTTTGAACGAATCTGGAATGCGAAGCTAAGCGGCTGTATGGATGAAGTAAAAGAAAGGGACTGAACTGTTTAAATTGTGTTCCTGCATGAAGAACCCATTGAAACATCAAGTTCAATCCTTTCTAAATTAACAGAAGTAAAATAGAAAGGAACATCCCAATAACTGTGTTGTGGTCACCCCTATAACAGAAATTGTGGTCAGATTTTCCTATAACACGTTCTGTGGTTTGCTCTTGCATTTTCTGTGGTCGGGCCTATAACAAGATTGTGGTTTGGCTATAACAAA
>JAFZIG010000089.1 GCA_017554485.1 Acidaminococcaceae bacterium
AAAAATCATGCCTGCGGTCATCCAGAACGAAAACCATATTTATTACCAGAACAATGCATTGCAAAGCTATGTGAAGCAATACGGCATTGTTATTGAGTGCTGGTATCCCTTTGGGGGAAGAGGGAACACCAGGGACAGTTTTGAAAACAAAACGATAGTCGAAATAGCCAAAGCCCACGGAAAAACACCGGCGCAGATCATTCTTCGCTGGCAGATACAGGCGGGGTATGTGACGATTCCCGGTTCCGCCAATCCTCAACATATTGCGGAGAACATTGCGATTTTTGATTTTGCGCTTTCTGCGGACGAGATGCAGAAAATTGCAGGGCTGAACCGGCAGCGGCGGTATGAGAATTGGTAAAACAGCTGTTTTTCACGTATACGCAGTGACAGCCCGCTCGAACAAAGCAGATGGAATGAACGAACGATGTGTTACTTCGATACAGACATACAGACTATGACTCATAATAATTAAAGGGGTCAGGCTCCAAAACCTGCTCTACGACTGGAGTTGCGAAATTTTCCTGGTCATTGCGATGACCAAAACGGATTTTCGCAACTTTTTTTATGGTATCTGTAATCTGAGAAGGCATATAAATTTTTATTTAAAATTTGACAATTTATATAAATATTTATATAATAACTTCGGAAATGGAAAGAGGTGATCCGTAAGTATGAAGAAGCTTAATCTGGGGCTTGCGCCATACATTCCACTGGCGGATATGCTTGTGGAAACCTTCGGCAAAGAATGTGAAGTTGTGGTTCATGACCTTACCGACCCGGAGCATTCTGTCGTATATGTGGCAAACGGTGCAGTAACGGGAAGGGCTGTCGGACAGGGATTCGAACATTTTGTGAAGGACATGCTCTTGATGGGTGGCGGTGAACGCGATTATGTTGCTAACGGTTTTTTTCGCAAGAATGAAAAGCTGATCCGTACATCTTCCGTGCTGATTCGCGATTGTGAAGGCAAACTGATTGGTGCGCTCTGCATAAATCTTGATACGACGAGGGTTGTACAGCAGATAGAATATCTGCAGTCTTTTCTGCCAAAACCGCCGCAACAGGATAAAGCATCGCCGCCCGAAGGAAATCGCGTCGAGGACATGGTGCTGTCACTGATCGACAATATATTGGCAGGTTGCGACTCCAGACTGCTCACGCGGGAGGAACGCATTGAAAAAATCCGCTTCATGGATACGAGAGGCATTTTCCAGATGAAAGGAAGTATTGAAAAGGTTGCGGAACGCCTGGGCATCAACAAGGTGACTGTCTATAGTTATCTGGATGAAGCACGGGGCAAAAGATAAAAGTTAAGGAAGGAATGTTATATGGAATTTATTCACCCGCTTACGGGAGCAAAAGCCAACGGGCATTACACGCCGGGCGTTATTTCCGGCAACTGCCTGTACGTTTCCGGTCAATTACCTGTAAATCCTGCTACCGACAAAATTGAAGGCGGCATTGGGGAACAGGTGATGCAGGCATTAAATAACGTTGACGGGATTCTGGCAGCGGCAGGACTGACCCGCAACAACGTGGCGCTGTGCCGCGTTTATATTCCGGATGTGGCATACTGGGACGAAGTTAACGAAGTTTACACTGCATTTTTCGGTGAACACAAACCGGCTCGTGTCGTTGTGCCTTGTAACAAACTGCATAAAGACGCGCTGGTGGAAATTGAAGCAGTTGCGGAACTGCCGGATGCGTCCCGGAACTAAACGCAAACGAGTTACCGTTTGGAAACAGGAATTTGCCGGGTGCGTTACAGGAATCTTTAAGTGTGGAGGAGGAAAAAAGATATGCAGGCACATTATGTTTGCGCGAAATGCGGAAAAAAGGAAGATGTTACGATCCGTGCGCCGCGCTGTGAATGCGGCGGCCTTTGGAAACTGGAATATGAAATCCCGAAGTATGACGAAAAGCTGATTGACAGGGACGAGTGGAGCATCTTCCGTTACCGTTCCTTTATGCCGCTTTCAGATGAAACGTGGAAAAACGTCACCATGGGCGAAGGCATGACGCCCATAGTTTCGTTTGATGATGATTTGATGCTGAAGATGGATTACTTTATGCCTACGCTTTCCTTTAAAGACAGGGGCGCCGCTGTGCTTGTGGCGCATTGCAAATCCATCGGTGTGACGGATGTGGTGCAGGATTCCAGCGGTAACGCGGGAAACAGCGTCGCGGCATATTGCGGGCGTGTTGGCATCAACTGCGAGATTTTTGTCCCGGAAGGCACTTCGCCGAAAAAGATTGACATGATTAAGGCCCACGGTTCCAAGATCAACGTGGTTCCCGGTACCCGTGACCATTGCGCCGATGTGTGCAGGGCGAAAGTGCGGGATGAGGGCAAGTATTACGCTAACCATGTTTTCAATCCGTTCTTTTATGAAGGAACGAAAACTTATATTTATGAAATTTACGAACAACTGCACCGTATCCCGCAGAACATCTTTATCCCGCTGGGTAACGGCACATTATTCCTTGGCGCCGTCTTTGGGCTGGAACATTTGCTGGAAAGCGGCGTGATTGCGAAAATGCCGAATGTGATCGCCATCCAGGCGGAACATTGCGCTCCCTTTGCGGAGGCAAAACGCCTGGGCCTGAAAGAACCGGCGGCCATTACGCCACTGCCGACTTTGGCGGAAGGCATCGCCATCGGGCAGCCTATGCGCGGCGTGGAAATCCTGGAGAAGATTTACAAATACGATATGGAAATCGTGACGATCCCGGAAAGCGAAATTCTGCCCGCCAGGGCGACGCTGGCGGCAAAAGGCGTGTACTGCGAGCACACTACGGCAGGCAATTTTGCGGCCTACAAAAAGTATTGTGAACTGCACGGCAGAACGCCGGACAGCCTCATCACCATGTGCGGCGCAGGCCTGAAATCGGATCACTGAAGGTGATTATGTAAGTGGAGGTACATTATCGGGATTGGGTATTCCGCTGAAAACGCGGAATATCCGACACAGGTGTATCCGAAGTTTGAAGAGTGCGTCCATTGGAACAAATGGTAAAAGAAATCGGGATTTATCGAGTTGATTGGTTTAGGAAGTTGCAGCGACAACTTCCGGTTTGTTTCAGTAAAGATGAGGGAATAGTATGCCTGTTGAACTTATACCGGCCTTTTTGTACTGCTGACCAATGTGAAGGTCATGGTCTACTGCCTGACAGTATTAAGCGCCTATGTGCTGCCTTATAAGACTGACAAAAAAGACAGGCAATATTAGGCGCAGGTTTTTTCGTAAAATTATTCGAAACTTACTTGCCGTTTTTGGTATATTGTGATACTCTGTACCTGACAGGATTCAAAGAATACAAGCTGACCGAAAGGAGATTCGCTATGCCCACCATCACACCAATCTCTGAACTGCGCAATTACGGTAATGTCCTCGACAAAGTCAAAACAGGCTCTCCGGTTTATCTGACACGCAACGGTCACGGAGCATACAGCATCCGCGATATGCAGGATGAGGAACATTTTCAAAAAGCGGAAGCCATGATCCGGCTGCTCTGTGAACTGAACGCAGGACTTCGCTCCGCCGAAGAAGAAGGCTGGGTCTCCGAAGAGGAACTCCGGGAACATTTCCAAAAACGGAGAGGCATGCAGAAGTGAGATACAAAATCAGATATTCGCCTTTGGCGCAAGATGATCTGGATACCGTCTGGGACGAGGTATGGCTGGTATCTAAAAGTTACGATACAGCGGATAACTATATAACAGAGTTTACCGGAAAAATCGCAGAGAAGAAAAGATTCCCTAAATCGGGCATACCTTTATATTACAGAGGCTTGTTCACCGGTTTTTATTCTGTGAATTTCAAGAAATATAAAGCCTTTTACAGGATACGGGAGAATTATATTGAAGTAGCAAGGGTGATTCTTGCCAGGCGGGATTTCATGAAAGTCCTGTTTGGCGAAATTATGGATGAAAACGATTAATACGGAAACCTGAAGTCAAATCTTTAGATTGTGTAATAGCCGTAGAGTTTTCTACGGCCGTTTTGTTATTTTGTTATAATTAAAAATCAAAAGTTATGGGTTGCTTAATTCATCTTGCAGTTTATTTGATATAAAACTATGCGTATTCAGTTATCGGATCATTTTACATACGGAAAGCTTGTCCGCTTCACGCTGCCTACCATTATGGTGATGTTGTTCACTTCCATTTGAATCGCAGAAGATACGGCTATGCAACGTAAAATAAGCATAACTCGGTACTTTTCCCGACGTGCAAATGCGCTGGATGAGTATTCATTTAAAAATTTGAAGATGAAAAGAAAGCATGGCATACGGCGTTCCTTGACAATTTGCCGGTGACGTGGGCAGCGATGGATTCGTTTATCCATGAGGAACTAAAAGAGCTGAAGCCTGCCAATAAAGTAAGCTATAATGATCGGGTAATCAGGAAGGAGGATTGAAGATGGAACTTAAGGAAGTAATCGACAAAAGGCGCAATTTGAAAACACTTTATTAAATTAAGCAGCCGCAGTTTCTGCGGCTGTTTTGTGCTATAATAATGGCATGAAAAAAGGGAATGTTTCAAAAGAACTGACAATTGAACAATCCGAAATACTTATGGCTCTTGTCATCATTGCCAGAAGTACTTCATTTGTGGTTTCCAAAATGAGTATGGCTGCCATGGAGCCGTTTAACATTCTGGCGATCCGGTTCATCCTTGCGTTTATTATCCTGGCAATCCTGTTTTATAAAAAGATGAAAGCCTGTACCGGAAGGGTCGTTCGCAACGGCGTGTATCTTGGAATTACTTATACGATAGTGATGGGCTTTGAAATGGCGGCTTTGCAATACACAGAAACATCGCTGGCGTCCCTGATTGAAAACTCCGCCTTTATGCTTGTGCCCGTCCTGACGCTTCTGTTTCATCATATATGGCCCGGGCGGAAGGTCCTGATCGGCATGCTGCTTTCCTTTGGCGGTCTTTTGGTATTGATGCTGGGGCAGGGAGCCGCGTTTAACATCGGCTGCATTTACCTTATCGGCGCCATGTGCTTTTACGCATTTGCGATTTTCCAGACATCCGTTTATGCCAAAGAAGGAGAGCCGTTGCTGGTGGGAATCGTACAGTTGGGAACCATGGGGGCGGTGTCCCTGGTTGCATCCCTTGGATTTGAGAGTTTCAGGATACCGGCATCGTCTTCGGAGTGGGGCATGCTGCTTTGGTTAATCATTGTGAGCAGTGTCTTTGGCTTTACATTCCAACCGGTGGCGCAGAGGAACCTTGCTCCCGACCGGGCGGGAATGTTTACCGCTTTGAACCCTGTGGCTGCTATTCTGTGGGGGTATCTGGTACTGGCGGAACCAGTCACAAGCGTCAAAATTGCAGGCGCTGTGCTGGTGCTTTCCGGTATCCTGTATCCCATGCATTAAATATGATTTCAAACGTACAATGCCATTTTACTATGCGTTTTTGTTATAACACATTTCACAATTGGCATTGTACTTTTTCGTTATGTTCTTTTAAAATAAAAGTGTAAAAAGC
>JAFZIG010000090.1 GCA_017554485.1 Acidaminococcaceae bacterium
ATTTACCTGACCGTTAAGATGGCTCCCCATCTGCTGGGCGCTATCGCCGTTGCAGCGTACTCCTACATGTCCCTGGTTCCGCTGATCCAGCCGCCTATCATGACGCTGTGCACCAGCAAAGCCGACCGTTCCATTAAAATGGATCAGCTGCGCACCGTAACCCGTTTTGAACGCATCATTTTCCCGATTGCGTCCACCATTTTCATTTCCCTGCTGTTACCGCCCGTCTGCGCCCTGATCGGTATGCTGATGTTAGGTAACCTGTACCGGGAAGCCGGCTGCCTGGACCGTCTGAGCGACACCGCCCAGAACGCATTGATGAACATCGTTACGATTTTCCTGTCCGTTGGTACCGGTTTAACCATGGAAGCTGACAAGTTCCTGCGTTATCAGACCATCCTGATCATCTGTTTAGGCCTGGTTGCATTCGCAGCCGGTACTGCGCTGGGTTGCCTCTTTGGTCAGCTGATGAAGATCGCTTCCGGCGGCAAGGTAAATCCGCTGATTGGTTCGGCCGGCGTATCCGCCGTTCCGATGGCTGCCCGTGTATCCCAGGTTGTTGGCCAGAAGGCTAATCCTTCCAACTTCCTGCTGATGCATGCCATGGGCCCCAACGTAGCAGGCGTTATCGGTACCGCTGTTGCAGCGGGTACCATGCTGGCTATGATCGGTCCTGCCGGCAAATAATATTTGCGGCAAGTAGCCTTTAGTACCATAAGCCTGTCTCTGAATGTTCATATCGCTCATTCAGAGCAGGCTTTTTTAAGAAACACGTGCCTGCCCGAAAAGGGTATTGACAAACTAAAAAGTTTTTAAAGAAAAGACATTCGTCTTTTTCAACGAAAGCTGGTTTTCAAAAAAATGTGGCATAAATGTGTCATACGTACTTTCAAAATTTGAAAAGTAGTGCTATAATAATGCCATGAACCTTGAAAATCACATAAGGTATATTTAGCGTACGGAACACTGCCCGCTGCGAATTAGGCCGTACGCTCGATATAAATTTTAAAAGAGGAGGAGTTATATAATGGCTCAGTCCACAAAGTGTCTTATTCTGTTAGCTGTAATTGCCTTATTCTTCGTTACCGAAATCATTCCTCTGGCAGTTACCGCTATGGCTGGCTCTATTGCCTGCGGCCTGCTGGGATTCATCCCGGCAAAACAGGTATTTAGCGGCCTGTCCAACTCCACCGTTGTTCTGTTCGCCGGCATGTTCGTTGTAGGCGCTGCTATGTTCTACACCGGCCTGGCTCAGAAGATTGGTGAAACCGTTGTCAGACTCACCGGCACCGGTGAAAACAGCCTGATGATCGGTGTTATGCTGGTTGGCGCGGGGTTATCCTCCGTTCTGTCCAACACCGGTACCGCTGCCTGCTTACTGCCCGTAGTACTGGGCGTGTGCGCAGCAGCAAAGATCCCTGCTTCTACCGAACTGATGCCTCTGGCATTTGCCTGCGGCTTAGGCGGTATCATCACGTTAGTAGGTACGCCTCCTAACATCATCGCATCCGGCGCTCTGGAACAGGCCGGTTACCGTGCATTCGGATTCTTTGAATTCGCAAAGATCGGTATCCCCCTGACCCTGGCAGGCCTGATTTACATGATGTTCATCGGCAAACACCTGTTACCGAAACGCGTTATTTCCGAAGATACGGAAGTTGAACAGGAAATCGAAGCCAACGAAACTTCTTCCACGAAGATGGTCGTTTCCGGCGTTATCCTGTTAGCCGTAGTACTGACCATGGCCCTGGGTATCAAAGGTGTTACCCTGGAAATGGCTGCTATCACCGGCGCTATCGTTGCTGTACTGACCGGCTGCTTAACTGAAAAACAGGCTTATGCCTCCATCGACTGGGTAACCATTTTCCTGTTCGCTGGCATGATGCCCGTATCCTCTGCTATGAGCAAGACCGGCGCAGGCAAAGTTATCGCTGAATGGGCAGTTGGCCTGATGGGCGGTTCTCCGTCCCCGATGATCGTGACCGCTGTACTGTTTATCCTGTCCTGCGGCCTGACCCAGTTCATGTCCAACACTGCTTCC
>JAFZIG010000091.1 GCA_017554485.1 Acidaminococcaceae bacterium
AAGCCGCTGACGCCGAGGCAGTCGCCGTCTTTAATCATTTCAGCAGCTTCTTCAGCAGTTTTAAATTTGCAAACTACTGACTCACAAACACGATCTTTGATGTCTTCAAAACCTACCATAATTTTACCTTCCTCCTTAAATATATTATGAGAAATTTTCCGCGGCACGCCGCGAGTAAAACAAACTTGGTTCCGCAAACCCCGTATCTAAATTTGCGGAAACAACGATTTGCTTTAAAGCCAAAGATATTATAACACAAAAAACACAAAAAAGCGAATAGAATTTTCTGATTTGATTTTACCAATTATTACATTTTTGCGCAAGACAAGTTACACATTTTGTAATTTTTTGGCAGGATTCATTTCCTTATGCTTCGTTATTCGGAGGCAAACCTATTAAAGTTCCAGATTAACACCAGTAAAGCATTCAGAAGCCAAAAAAGGACGCCCATACGCACATTGAACAGGACATGATCGCCGATACCTCCGACGACAATTCCCAGACACATAAGCAGGTAGCCCGCGGAAAAAGCCTTCACCCACATAAATCTGGCCCGCCTGACCAGTTTTACTGCCATGTAAATCAGATATAACCAGGCACATGAAAACAGGAGCAGTCCCGGGATCCCCAGTTCAGCCGCAATATTCAGGAACAGGTTGTGACTGTGGTACATGATCACGTCCGGATTTTTAAAATAAAAATCATATTCCGGAAATATGTAACGGTAATTGTACCAGCCTATGCCCAGCGGATGATCCTCCACAATCGCCTGGGCAATTTCCAGATAAGCCAGCCGCATGGCTGCCGAAGAATCTTCCGTAATATGCCTCAGGGTATCCAGCCGCTGCCACACGGCCGGACCGGCCAGGGCAGCCCCGGCCAGGACAACGCCTGCCAGATACAGGATACCCCGCCTGTAAAAAAACAGGACAAAGGCCAGGACTTCCGCGGCCATGGCGACCCAGAAACCTCTGGAAAACGTAAACACCTCACAGGCCAGCACCAGCAAAAGGAAACCGAACATCCCCCACCGCTTCCGTGAGTTTTTATCCACACTGATGTATCCCATTACATAGGCTGCCACGATACAAAGATAGCCCGCAAAAATGTTGGGGTTTTCCCAGGTGGAATAGATACGGTTCCGCAGAAGGGGGTTGGCCTCCTGATCCACCCACAGCGCATCGGTAGCTCCCCCGAAATAATGCTGTACTATACCTGCCAGGACGGAAACCACGGCAATCCAGCTCAGGATGCGCAGCAGGCGTATTACAAAAGGCTGTCTGGCAAAAATCTCCCAAAAGGACAGTCCTTCTACGTAGGGAAGTGGTTTCGCGAAAGGATCCTGTCCGGCAAACGGATGCCCGAAACGAGTAACCAGCCAGACGATGGCCGCGTACTGGCCGATGACATATATAAAATTAAAGGTACAGGTAAACTTTTCGGTAACCAGCGGGTTGTGTAAAGACAAATAACCCACAGCCAGAAGCAGAAATAAAATCCATTTCAGGCTGCGGGGCCAGATACGCAGCTGCTGTACATCCCTTTCTCTCCAAGCAAGCCGCAAACCTGCCAGGAGTGTCAGCAAAATTACCACGCTTAACAAGGTCTGGTCGATGGCAATACAACCGGCTGTCAGCAAAAGAAGCTTCTGCATCCTGCCATATTCTTTTGCCGATACATTTTTTTCGTCAGCCATCTCTACACCTATGAAATGAATCCGGGAAGCGCTGCTTTGACCCGCAGCCTCCCCGGCTATTATTTATAAATCACTAACATGGACTATTTACGGCAAATCACAAAAAGCTAAAAATTGTTTTATACCAGTTTATTGTTAACTTTCACTCAATTTTACCGTTGCCTTGAACGTGCCCACCAGGTACAGCGAACCGCAAATACAGACAATACCGTCCCGACCTGCCGCTTCACAGGCCAGCCGGTAAGCCCGGCCAACATCGTCCACCGGTACGGCATTGCTGCCCACGCGTTCCGCTAGGTCAGCCGCTTCGGCCGCCCGGGGACCGTCGTCGGCCCGCACCGTAAATACCCTGTCGGAAGGACGGAACAGGATTTTAATTACTTCATCCACGCTTTTATCTCCCATCATGCCAAAGACAAACGCGCGCTTCTGTTCCGGATAATATTTATCCAGTGCGTTCCGCAGGGCTTCCGCCCCGTTGGGATTATGGGCCCCGTCCAGAATTACGTCCGGTGCCGAGACGATCTTCTCCAAACGTCCCGGCCATTTGGTATGGGCCGCCCCCAGGTGAAGATGCTCTTCTTTAATCCGGGGATCCTGTTTGGATACGATTTTCGCTGCCACGATAGCCAGCGCCGCGTTCCGGATCTGGTGCCCGCCGGGCAATTGTATCTCGTATTCCGAAGCATAATTGGTTCCGGCCATCAGCCTGAACTTCTGCCCGTCCATGGAACTGCTGATCTCCTGTCCCCGGAACGATACGCCGTATTCATACAGCGGCGCCTGCTTCACCGCGCTCATCACCCGGATGGGTCCCAGGGCATCGCCTTCCGCCCCGGTGACCACAGGCACCTTCTCTTTGATGATGCCGGCTTTTTGCAGGGCAATTTCTTCTATTGTATTACCCAGTACCTTGGTGTGATCCAGGGCAATGTTAGTAATGACGGAAACCAGAGGCTTAATTAAATTGGTAGAATCCCATAAGCCCCCCAGACCCACTTCAACCACTGCGTAATCCACCCTGTTCAAGGCAAAGTAATGAAACGCCGCCGCTGTCAGAATTTCAAACTGGGTGGGCTGCTCGCAGGCGCCTTTTTTCACCAGGTCATCCGCAAATTCACGAACTGTCGTCAGGACTTTTGCAAATTCTTCATCCGTTATGTCCTGTTCATTGATCTGGATGCGCTCATTATATTTGACAAGGTGGGGCGAGGTGAACTTTCCCACCCGGCAGCCAGCTTCCAGCAAAATCATGGAAATCATGGTGGTGACGCTGCCCTTGCCGTTGGTACCCGCCACATGAATCGTTTTTATCTGGTTTTCGGGATGGCCCAGCACAAACAGCAGCTGTTTGATCCGTTCCATGCCCAGGCGGATGCCGAACTGTCCCAGACCTTCAAGATAAGCAATACTTTCCTGATAATTCATACTAAACTCTGCCTTTAAATTGTCTTCAGATAAGCAAGCCGTTCTTCAATGGTTTTGATCTTGGCCGCAAACTCTTCCGCTTTGGCCTGCTCTTTGGCAATGACTTCCTGAGGCGCTTTGGCCAGGAAGCTCTGGTTCTGCAGCTTGCCGCTGACCCGTTTCATTTCTTTCTGCAGTCCGGCCAGATCCTTGTTCAGGCGGGCTGTTTCAATTTCTACGTCGATCAGGCCTTTCAGCGGCAGATACACTTCTACCCCTGCGTTCACGGCCGCCATGGCGTTCTCCGGCTTCGGAGTGTCCGGCGGCAGAAGCTGCAGCTCATCCACATTAGCCAGCAGGTGGATGTAAGCAGCGTTTTCCTTAAACACTTCCATCAGTTCATCCGCCACCAATAGGATTGCCGGCACTTTCTTGCCCGGGTTCACATTGACCTGGGCCCGCATCTCACGGATGGACTTAATGGCATCCATGATAGCTCCCATACCTTTTTCCGCGACCTTATCCTGCAGCGCGGCATCGGCTTTCGGCCAGTCGCTGATCATGATGCTTTCGCAGTCATGGGGCAGCGCCTGATAAATTTCTTCCGTAATAAAGGGCATATAGGGGTGCAGCAGCTTCATGGCGCCGGTGAGTACC
>JAFZIG010000092.1 GCA_017554485.1 Acidaminococcaceae bacterium
ATTTCTTTTCCGATGGTGGACTTGTCTTTTCCAAGGGTTCGTGCAATAGCGGTTTTGGTAGAACCGTTTTTAATACCGGTGAGGATGATACGTCTTTCATCCAGCGTCAGATGGGAAAAAGCGTTAGGAGTCTTCATAGGGGCGCCAGCCTTTCCGACGGCTGCCAGATATGTTATAGTGTAAGACTTAACGCAACATTTGTCGAAGTAGAAAAGAATGCAAGACTAAAATCCACTTCGCCCCCTTTAGAGTGGAAATAAACTTTTCACTTCAGCAAATAAGGCTTGGGTAGCTATTGCAATTGACTAATATTTGTGATATATTTACTTTGGTTAAGTGGCTTTATTATTTTTGTTACAAGAGTTGTAGTGGATTTATTAAACAGAATGATGCAAATGGTTTTGGAAGATTAATCGTTTCAGTATCTTCTTAAAGCTTCTATGTCAAAACCATAAGGTTGGATCTTTACAGGCAGGCTGTCTTGCTTAACAGTTTTTGTATTCTTGAAATAACTGTAACGAAAGCCCATCAATGATGTTGTGCAAAAAATTTAAATATACGGCATGAAGCAAAAACATTAAAAAGACAAATTTATGTGATATATTAGGCAAAAGTTGATGTGAAAGTAGGTACGTGCTATGAAATTGATGAGATTAAAAAGCGAAAAAGGCCAGGGTCTGACTGAGTATGTCCTGATTCTTGCATTTGTTGCCGGCGTTGCTTTTATGATGTTTGGTGGTAATGGTAGTTTAAAGGGCACGCTGGCCAATACTTTTACTAAGACTGTCAATATTCTTGCGGGACTGTTTGATGATACACCTGATTGGGGTAAAATGGATCCCGAAACATCTTTTAATGATAGCAATCAAGCAGAGCGGTATGCACATGATCAAAAAATGTTAGAAAATATTGCTAACTTTTTTATGGATATGGAAAAAAAGGATGTTGCTAAGATTTTAAATAGTGTAGGAGACGTTACAAACACGAATGATTCGCCGAATATTTTATTGGGTAATATTGTGAGAGATGAGAACAACGGGAATGTTCATTTTATAGTGAGAAGCTTAAAAACTAATCCAACAGAGGAAGGATATATTGGTACGATGACAATCAATGGTGGCACTTACAACTATGGTTACAATGACAGGATATTTAATTGGATGCAGGGGGATTATGGTCCAAAAGATAATAGTTCCTATAATCTGGATTACGCTTCATCTTACAATTATATGGTTTCTGATTATGTTTTAGAGCAGTTTAAGAGGGATTATAACTGGAATCAGAAGTCTTTTAATGAGGATAGTAATGGAAAAGAAGTAGGTGGGAATGGCATTAAGGTTAGGTTAGGCTATACTGATAATGATGGTAAAATCGTAGTTGACAAGGTCAGGGTTACTATTGATAATGGTAGTTTAAATCCGAATGATAAAAGTACTAGTGCATATTCTAGTAGTTACTCTAACGGTCTTGAAGTCACTGTGAAAAAAGGGCAGGATCCACAAATTACAAATGTGGGAGTGGGTAAGCCCTTTTAGCAGTTTTCAATTGAATAGTGTTTAAATTATTATTAAAGTTGTCCTAAAAACTGTAATTTTCTTATTGATTTTTGACTTTTTTAATAATCCTGTGATTAGGCTATAACAAATTGTGGTTTTTCCCATACATTTCCTCTAACGTCACTAACCGTACTTCTCCTTTTTTCTGTTTTCCCAGCAACGCATCCGTAAAACCTGCTTTGGAAAAGATATAGTAAAAACATTCATCATTAGCGTTAGTGAAGGGGGAAGCGTAATGCTGAATTAAATACAGTTCATCGACATCGGTTTTTTCGTTTTTATATTTGCAGGAACCGATGATAATCCAGCAGCCGGCTTGGGCGTTGTTCGCTTTGGAAGCAAAACTAAAATTCCCTGTGGTACATAAAACAGAGGAAGGTCAATATAACAAAACAAATATAGAATAATAAAAGGCGATAGTTTATGAATAAACTTTTGAAAAATGTTACAGCTGAAAAAGGCCAGGGCTTGACTGAATATGTCCTGATATTTGCTTTTATTGCCGGAGTAGCTTTTATGATGTTTGGTGGCAATGGTAGTTTAAAGGGTACACTTGTCAATACTGTTACTGAAACAAACCGTAAATTGGCAGGGTTGTTTAGTGATAAAACTGATTGGGGTCACATGGATGTTAATCGTGATTTCAATTCTGCTAATCAGGCAGAACGTCTTGCGGCAGATCAACTTGCGTTAAAAAATTTAGCTTCTTTCTTTATAGGCAAAACAGAAACGCAAATGCGGGCTTTGTTAACAGATGGTATCTATCATACTGGTGGACAGGAAATACTGTTAGGTTGGTTTGTGAGTACTGATACAGGGAACCACTTTTTTGTAAAGCACTTAAAAAGTGATGGGGGTACATACACGTTTGCTAATGGAACCGAGCGCCCTACTAATGACCGGGTTTTAAATTGGGTGTTAGGAGACTATGGCGGCGAAGACGGCAATTACAAATATTCATATGATTCAACAAATAACTATTTAGTTTCGGATTATCCAATCAGTCAATATAGCAATTCAAACTTGAAATGGAATTCTTCCGCTACTTGGGAACCGGGAGATAAAGGTGGGAATGGAGTTAAAATTTCATTAACGTTTGATAAAGCAGGTGGAAATGCAAATAAAGACAATTGGAAAGTTACAGGTGCAACAGTTATACTGGATTCAAATAAACAGGAAAACGCCTCTGCTGGATTAACTGCAACCGCTCCTTGAAACACTTCAGTTTCCTAATACATTTCCCCCAGCGTAATTAACCGTACTTCTCCCTTTTCCTGTTTTTCCAGTAACGCATCCGTAAAACCGGATTTAGAAAAGATATAGTAAAAGCATTCATCATTAGTATTAGTGAAGAGGGAAGCGTAACGCTGCATTAAATACAGTTCATCAGTATCGGTTTTTTCATTTTTATATTTACAGGAACCGATGATAAACCGGCGTCCGGCCTGGGTATTGTTCTCTTTGGAAGCAAGGGCGACAATGTCAAGCCGGGCTTCTTTTTTTTGCGAGGGGTCAGGTCCCCACCATTCACCGATTTCGTTGATGGCAAAGGGCAGGTTGTCTGCATAGTATATGAGGTATTGTCTGCAGATTTCTTCAAAGACAGGATCCATGTAGGCGGAAAGGTAGCTGCCGATGGCTGCGTCGTAATTTCTTGCAATGGTGCCTGCGCTGATGTTCATCATGTTGCCGGGTACAAAACGGTACCAGAAACGGAAAAAGGGGTCTGCGATTTTATACAGTGTTTTCCGTTCCGCTTTTTCTGTGATGGGTTTTATCTTTTGGATAATGCCTAGCTCTGTCAGTACGTAAATGTATTTTGCGCATTTTGCGGTTTCCAGTCCCGTCCGCTGGGAGATTTCGTTTAACCTGGCGGCGCCGTTGGCAATGGCGGCAATGATGGAATTATAAATGGCAGGTTCCCGCAGTTCCTGCTTCAGCAGGTTTTCCGGTTCTTCAAACAGGTAGGCTGATGTGTCAAAAAAGTTTTCCAGTAAAGCTTCTTTTAGGTTGCTCTTTACAGCCAGTTTGTTGATGTAATGGGGAATGCCGCCTGTAATACCGTAGATGAGCGCATTAGTCTCCGGGGGCAGTTCCGGATGGAATTTTGCGGCGTCCAGGTAGGTAAGGGGTTTCAGCCTGAACTGGGCCGTGCGTCGCCCAAAGAGGGGACTCTTGCTACTCAGCACTTCTTTTTCCATAAAGCTCATGGAAGAACCGCAGAGGATCAGGAAGAGTTTGCTGTCTTTCCAGTCATGGTCCAAAAGGTGCTGAAGACGTGACGGTATGGAACTGTCTGCTTTGGCAAGGTAAGGAAATTCGTCAATCACAAATACAGCGCGTTTTGTTTGTGTGATTCTGGTGATTTCCGCAAAGGCGTCATCAAAGGATCCGTAGACCGGGGCGGTGCCGGTGTCCGGGTAGAGATACGCACAGATGGCTTTGGAAAGGGCAGTCAGGTTATCTTTTGCGTTTGTATTCAATGCGGGAAAATAAATGACAGGTTTGTCTTTCACAAACTCATTGATCAATGCTGTTTTTCCCACTCTGCGGCGCCCGTAGAGGATGACGCACTCCATTTGGCTTTTATTAAATCTGCGGTTCAGTTTTTGTAATTCTGTTTCACGGCAAAGGAACATGGTAACACCTCGCTGGATATGTGTAGTTGCAAATAAAAACTCTTAAGTTAGTAAATTACGAGTTACTAACTTAAGAGTATATTAACATGGAGGGCGTTGGATGTCAAGATGAAAATGCTCGCTGCTGCAGGACTGCAGGACTTCCAGCAGCGGGCGATGGGGGAGAAGGGGTGAGATGATTTGTTGTCTTTCGTCATCTTTCGTCAATCTTCGTCATTTTTCGTCAATTAACAGGTATGTGGCTTTGTGTTACGGGGCTGGTCGTTTTTACGACCAGGTGTTAGGTGTTCTCTTTGGAAGCAAGGGCGACAATGTCAAAATCACGTCCCGTCCCGCAGCAGGTCCAGATAGTCTGTATAGGCAAAGGTGCGGTTGCGGGCTGCAGCGTTTGTCTGGGATAAAATATTCATATCTGTAAGTTTTTTTACTGCGGTGGCCACGGTGTTAAAGGATAAACCCGTGGCTTCCGCAGTTTTTCCTATGTCGATGATGGGGTTGGCTTCCAGGTAATGGAACACGGAGATGGCGGGGTCCATGTCTTCCGGTGCGGGGGGGATATAGCGTGCGGTTTTCAGCGTGCTGCCCTGGCCTCCGATCCAGTTTTGGGAGTGCCGGAATTCGCCGGGGTTTCGTTCCTGGCCTCTGACGTTTTCCATCAGGATGGCGTGGGTCTCCCGTAACAGCCGGTTGCACAGCGGCAGTGTATTATAGCTTGATTATTTCAAATTTACAAGTGAAATTGAAATAAGAATTTATTTTTAATTATATTATTTCAATTTTACTTCTAAAACTGAAATAAGGATGGGATGTTATAAAGCACGGGTGTAAGCCGTTATCTCACTTCGGGTGTTCAAACGCCCGAACTTGTTGCGCAAATCCAGGCATGGTGCGGGTTTTCGTACCTGGTCTTTCTATATTAAAGGTATACTTATTGGAAGCTTTGTCAGAACTGGCTTACAGGCTGCAAAATACCAATTTCAGGAAAAGACCTGGCATAGAGTCCCTTCCCCTTTGGCGGGAAAAAAATATGCCCCGCCAAAGGCGGGGATGAAGATTTTATAATTAATCTGTCTTTTAATCAGTATCGGATTTTAAGGTTTCTTCCATTCGTTTCCATATAGTATCATCTTGCTGGATAGTATAGGCGGAAATTGCTTCTGATACAATATGCCGGAATCGGGGATTATCACTGAGAAACTGAAAAATAACATCTATATTGTCTTCATTCGAGTTCTCTATAGTGAATATCTCTCCTTTGCCGGATAGAAGCCAACTGAGGTTGACGTTAGCCAATCTGGCAAGTTTTGCTATCCACTGGTTAGAAGGATTTACCCTGCCTACTTCTACAGAGGTAAGCTGGCTTTTGGAACAGTCAATCATTTTAGCAAATTCATCCTGCGTCATGTTTAACTTTTGCCGTACTGTCTTGATACGTGTCGGAATACCGGCTTTATCAAAGGGCGGCGGTGCAAAACCCGGTTTAAATATTTCACCGGTTCCGTTGTTCATCCATTCAGGGTTAATATGGTATGTGGTGCAGATAGCTGTTTTTGTTTTTTCAGAGATGTTGCTTCGCCCGCTTTCTATTTGGGCAATAAAGTTGGATGTCCGGTTGATTTTGCTGGCGAATTCGTTTTGGGACAAACCTAATACTTCTCTAAGTGTGCGTATGCGTTGTGATAAATTGTTGTTTTCCATGATTAAACATCCAAAAACAGATTGGGTATTGACACAATAAAAATAATGGGTTATAATTGTATTAGTAAATTAGCAATACAATGATAATTGTTTCATTATATTTTATATTCTAATATACCATATTATGTAATCTTATTTCAAGAATTGTCTGTTAAAGAATTAAAAACAAGGAGGAAAACATGAGTTCTATTCATGATGCTGGTTATCCGGTTCTTCTTCAGGATGCAAACAGTATCGTGTCCCGGTTTTTGGGTACGGATCTGATTGGAGTAGTACCTCATGCAACCATTCCAAAATACTGTGACAGTATGTTTCCTAACCGTTATGGTAAAATACTTGATTTCATGCATGTTTATGATGATGATGCATGGATTCGTGATGTTGAGTGGTTACCAGAGGAAGAGGCAGAGTTAGTATGAAATGAAATTTGACAAATTGTGTAATATTAAGTAAAATTATGCTGAGGGGCAAGGAGTTTACGGTGAAAGTTTCAGAACTTATCAAAATTTTGGAACGGCATGGATGCTACTTAAAGAAAAATAAAACAAAACATTATTTGTTTTACAGTCCTATCACGAATAAGGAATTTACAGTACCGCGACATCCAAGCAAAGAGGTTAAAACCGGCACTTGTAAAAATATTTTGAGAGATGCCGGAATTCAGTTATAAGGAGTAATTTACTTATGAAATATACATTTCCTGCATTTATTACTAAAGAAGATGATGGATATGTAGTGACTTTTCCAGATGTGAGCGGAGTTAATACAGACGGGGATACCATTGAGGAAGCGTTAGAATACGCAGAAGATGCTTTAAATTTAATGTTATGGGCTAAAGAAGAGGAAGGGCAGGAAATTCCGCGGGCTTCTTCTATTGACGCCCTCGTGATTCCGCCGCATACTACTATTGCATTGGTTAAAGCAGATACCCTTGCATATAAACGATTGCACGATAACAAGGCTGTGAGAAAGAATGTTTCCATTCCTAACTGGTTAAATCAGATGATTCAAAACAAGAATATCAATCTGTCGAATCTTTTACAGAAAGCGCTTATTCAGGAATTGGGAATAAAGTAAAGACAGTTTTATGAACAATGCTTGTCTTGCATTTCTCATCACTTAGTAGTATAATACGTACCTGTCGGGAGAATTTCATGCACACGCATGAGGCTCTCCCTGCTATTTTTTTTGTAAGGAGATGCAGGATCCTGCAATTGCCGACGATTTACGTTTGTTTCTGCTGCCGGTCAGGTGTTCCGCTGCCGGCGGCATGTGTTTCCGGCAGGAACGGCATCTTCGCAACAGGAGGTATTTTTATTTTTAGCAGTTATTCCAACAACAAAACCCCGCTTACCTTCCGCATTGTGGATTCGCCCATGGGCGTGGGGAAGAGCCAGTCTTTGATCGATTACTTCCGGTTCAGTGAAACCTGTCATCTCCGGGGTGAGGAAAACAACCGTTACATCATCTTTGTCCCAACCCTCAGCGAGCGGGATGAGCGTTTCCGGAAGTATCTGGGGGTGAAGACGCCGGAGGACAGGCCTTACAGCCAGAGCATCCGGGACATGATCCTGAACGGTGACAACATCATCACCACCCATGCCCTGTGGAGTTTTTTCAATGATGACACCATCAAGGCCTTTAAGCAAAGCAAGTACAATTACGCTGCCTACTTCGACGAGGTGCCCGGGCTTTTCCGGGATGTGGTGGGCAGCGGGCTGAAGCCGGACGAGAACGGTAGCGTGGTCCGGTTCGGCGCGGCGGATGTGAAGCTGATGCAGGAGCAGAAGATGATCGTCTGCCGCAATGGCGTGATTCAATATAATCCTGCCTGCGAATATGAAAAGGAGGTTTCGGAGCACAAGGTGTTCAACGCGGTGCGAAGTCTCAGCCGCAGCTGCACTCTGTATCCGTACGGGGAAAAGGACGGGAAGTTCACTTCCATTGTGGCTTTTGCAAAACGGGAGATGTTCGAGTGTTTCCGGCAGTGCTGGTTCTTTTCTTACATGACCCATAACAGTATGCTGCACAAGTATTGCCTGCTGAACCATATCGATATGGAGTATTACCATGTGGTCGAGGACCGATTCCTGCGCAATCCGGAGGGGCGGTATGTTGAGACGTACCCGGAGGGGATCGAGCGCCTGGTGATTCTGGATGATCCCCGTTTCAATGTGGATTTCAGTTTGTCCAAGAACTGGTTCGAGCGGGCCGGCAAGGAGAAGACCCGGGGCAAGCTGAAGCAGTTGGAGAACTGTTTCCGTTACACTTATGAGTATATGCGGGCTCACGGTGTGCGCAGCAATACGTTTATGTACACGGTTTTCAATGCGTACAGGGATCTGATCCGCAGCGACGGCAGGCATTTCCCTACGGCGAAGCGTTTTTTGCCCTGCAATACAAAGGCCACCAACGATTACAGTAACTGTATCGGGGTGGCCTATCTGTGCAACCGTTATTTTGATGTGACCTGTACCAACTTCCTGGCCCAGCGGGCCAAGACGGAGGATAATCCGGTCCTGGAGTTTGATAACGATAATTACGCCCTGTCGGAGCTGGTGCAGTTCATCTGGCGTAGCAATGTACGGGTGAAGGATGCTCATCAGCCTGTGTATGTGTGGGTGCCGGACGGGCGCATGCGCAAGCTGCTGCAGGAGTTCCAGCAGCGGGCGATGGAAAGGAAAAACACTATATAAACTGTGAGTGTTGACAATTGTTTTTACTTTCCTTATTTCAATTTTAAGTTTAAAACTGAAATAAGGGGCGTTATAAAGTTCGGGTGTTTGCCTCATCATTTAACCACTCTGCGGCATCTACTACCCGAATGCCCTCGTGTTGGTACGGTGGCTGGTAGGTTCTGGCAATCAGCATTTTCGGATAAGCGTCTTTTATGGCTAACAGCGGCGTGACTTCCCGCTCAAAGGTTTTTCGCTCAGAAATATCGTAGGCAACCTGGATATATGCTTTATGGCCTTGCTTCATGGTCACAAAATCAATTTCCTTTTCATACAGCGCACCCACATATACTTCATAGCCACGGCGCAGCAGCTCAATGGCGACGATGTTTTCCAACGCATGACCATAGTCCATGTTTTTGGCACCAAGCCGTGCATATTTAAAACTCTGGTCTGATAGATAGTATTTGTCTTCTGACCGGAGATATTTTTTACCTCTGATGTCGTAGCGGCGGATACGGTAAAAGGCGAAAGCTTTGCATAGATGTTCAATATACTTGCCGATGGTTTTATGATCTGCTTTTGCTTTGTTCGAAGAAAGAGTGTCGGTAATGGTTCTGACGGATGTTACGTTGCCGATATTATCCATGAGGAAGTCAATCAGTTTATGCAGCAACGGTTCATTGCGGATTTTATATTTCTTCTCAATGTCGCGGACAATTAGCGCATTCAGTACTTCATTGTTAAGGTAGCGGTGCTTTTGTTCTTCGTTTTTGTAAAGGTACGATCCGGCCATGCCTCCATCCGTGATATATTTTGTCAGGCTCGCGTACAGGTTTTCAGTTGGATAGTAGGCAAGATATTCACGGAACGAAAAGGGGAATATGTGGATTTCGTAAGTGCGGCCCACGAACAGGGTGGCCAGGTCGCTGCTTTGCAGAAAGGCATTGGAGCCGGTTACCCAGATATCAAATTTTTCCTTTGCGTGCAGGCTGTTGATAGCTTTTTCGAAGGTCGGACACATTTGGACTTCGTCTATTAACAGGTAATTGTTCATCTCCTTCTGGTAGTGTTCTTCTGCATAGTTTTCCAGTGCATGGTATTCCGTGAGGTCTTCAAAATCTGTGAGGTTGTAGTTGATGTGAATAAGGTTTGCCTGTGGGTCTGTGTCGTTGATGTAATCGGCTATGGTTTCCAGTAATTTGGATTTTCCGCTTCGGCGGACGCCGGTAATGACTTTGATGTTTGGTGTTTTCAGCACATCTTTTATTTCTTTTATGTATGCGGTGCGTTTGATTAGTTTCATACTTTCGCCTCCGGATAAGTTAATAGTGTCCTTTGAACAGGGACTGTATTTTGGAAACATTATAACATTTCTATTCCCCAAAATCAAATTTATTTTGACTTTGGGGAATAGAAAGTGGCTTTAGTGACGGATTTTAAATCAAGGAGGCGTTAATTAGTGAACCAAGCCCCGCACCACAGGCGGTTTTGTGATGCGGGGTTGGTCGTTTTTACGACCAGGCACGGCGAATTACGTGCCCTTACCTGCAGATTCAGTCTTATTTCAATTTAGCAAGTAAAATTGAAATAAGGATTGGATTTTGCTTTTCTTATTTCGGTTTTAATGCCAAAACTAAAATAAAATCCCTTCCCCTTCAGTGAGCTTAAATCCGTATTGCTGAATTGCCTGACAGGGTTTTACCTGATATAATAAATTAGAGATATTCAACGAATATCCGCCATAGAAGTTTATAACTATTTTTATTACGGAGTTTATCATATGAAAGAGTTTTATCAGCCTCCATTTACCATGACGGAAGAAATTACCGGTTTAGTTATAGAGATTGGGGAATTGGTGGGTGCGGTAAAGGTCTATGAGACGTTGCGCGCAAATCCGATGCTGCGACGGGCAAACCGGATCAAAACGATTTATTCGTCTCTGGCTATAGAACAGAATACGCTGACGTTGGAACAGGTCAGTGATATTATTGAAGGAAAGCGCGTGCTTGGCCCTCAGGAAGACATCTGCGAAGTGAAAAATGCCTATGAGGCCTATGAAAAGTTCCGGCCTTCACCCATTGGTTAAGTCTTGCATTTTTCATTATGAGTTTGAATTCATTCATCCTTTTGCCGACGGCAATGGCCGTATCGGCAGGTTGTGGCAGACATTGCTGCTGCAAAATTGGAAAGACTTTTTCGCGTGGCTGCCTGTAGAATCTCTGATTCACGATCAGCAGGAAGGGTATTACCGGGCGCTGAACGATGCAAATACTGCAGGGGAGTCCACGGCTTTTGTTACATTTATGTTAAAGATTATCAAAGATGCGTTGCAGGATACTGGGAAGTCAGGTGAGGGTGTTCACTAAATCTCCACAGATATTCTATAGTGATTCTGTTACAATGATTGTGGACAGCAACTGGCCCGGCCGGTACGGTTGGTTTCCGAAAAGGGCGTGGTTGGGCTGTCAGATGTTGAAGGGCGGTCACATGCATTGGTGACTGCATCAGGGAAAGTTGAAGGAGGAATAACTATGGCTAACAAATATGCAGGCACACAGACGGAAAAGAATCTGCAGGCAGCGTTTGCGGGTGAATCCCAGGCAAGGAACAAGTACACCTATTTTGCTTCCAAGGCTAAAAAAGAAGGCTTTGAACAGATTTCAGCATTGTTCCTGAAGACTGCAGATAATGAAAAGGAACATGCCAAGATGTGGTTCAAGGAACTGGACGGCATCGGCACAACGGCAGAGAACCTGGCGGCTGCGGCAGCCGGTGAGAATTATGAGTGGACGGATATGTACGAAGGCTTTGCCAAGACTGCGGAAGCGGAAGGCTTTGCGGAATTGGCTGCAAAATTCCGTGCAGTGGGCGCCATCGAGAAGCATCATGAGGAACGGTACCGTGCGCTGCTGAAGAATGTGGAAGCCCAGGAAGTGTTTAAGAAGAGCACTGTAAAGATTTGGGAATGCCGGAATTGCGGCCACATCGTGGTAGGGGAAGCGGCGCCGGAGATTTGCCCGGTCTGTGCCCATCCCCAGGCGTATTTTGAGATTCATGCGGAAAATTATTGATTGACTTAGGAAACACTGATTAAATGAGTTTGTATGCCGGCTAGCGTGCAAACGGATGAATCAGTGTTTCTGATTACCCTCTGTTCATTTTCTGAACGTGAAAGCTGTTTTTGTTTTATGACTTTTAGTGCTGTTTCGCAGATGCGCCGTCATCATCGCGCATTATTGTTAATTACATATGTAGGTATTGTTGCCGCGCTCTGGTACCTCCCCGGCGTGTTCCATCCCCAATCGGTGGAGGACGTGCGCCGGTGGGTGAACGGCTTCGGTGTGTGGGGCCCGCTGGTGTATATATTGCTGTACACCGTGCGGCCCCTGCTTTTGTTTCCCAGCCTGCTGCTGAACGTGGCGGCAGGTATTCTGTTTGCCCCTGTAATTGGCATCCCCTGTTTATTAGTTGGGGGGCTTGGCAGCGCGGCCCTGTTATTCTACATGGCCCGTACGGGTATCGGCAGCGAGTTCTTTGATTTGCACGGAGGCAAGTGGGGAACCCGCATCCACCATTACCTCTCCGACAGTGCCAAAAACTTTCAGCGCATGCTCTGGCTTCGTACAGTGCCCCTGTTCCCCTACGACGTGATCAGCCTGGTGGCGGGCTGTACGAAGATTCGGTTTGGGACGTTTGCGTTGACCACGTTACTGGGTATGATACCCGGAGCCATTGCTTATAACATTTTAGGAGACGCGTTGAGTGGCAATTCAGGATTTGTTTTGTCAGCTGCTTTGTTAGTGATTGCATTTGGTATTCCCCTTGCTTTTTGGTATTTTGGCGGAGAAAGGAATCATCTGCGGGAAGAACATCAGAAATATGTACAGTAAGGAAAAGACATGAGCAAAACATCGTGTACGGTTTTGCGAAGTCTTTTCCTTATTGCATTTATCTGATATAATTGTAACCAAGGGGGCATATTCATCATGGAAAAAAACACAGAAACCGAAATCAAACTTCTGATAGCCAAAAAAGACGTAAAAACATTAGTCGCTTCCCCGTTAATTGCCAAAAAAACAACAAAAGGCAGCCACAAAACGGTGAAGCTTGTAAATACCTATTTCGATACCCGAGATTTGCTGCTGCGCCAGGCTGGCATCGCCTACCGTGTTCGCCAGAACGGAAAGAAATACGAAGCCACGGTGAAGCTGGGCAAGACCGCGGCGGGGGGCCTTTCCGCCCGGCAGGAATACAACGTGCCGGTGAAGAACGCCAAACCGGATCTTTCTGTCTTTGACGACAGCGGCCTGTCGGTAGATTTTGCTGCCCTTTTAGGCACTGCCCAGCTGGAAAAGCTCTTTACCGTGCGGGTAAAACGGGAACTGCGTTTACTGCAGATTACCAAAGAAACGCTGGTAGAGATGGCCATCGACCAGGGCTTCATCTCCGCGGGAGGCAAAAAAGAAACCATTGACGAGGTAGAACTGGAAATAAAAGAAGGTTCTCTGGGGGATCTGCTGGAGTATACGTCCAAGCTTGCCGCCATGGTGCCGGTGTTCACGGAATCCCGCAGCAAGTTTTCCCGGGGGCTGGCCCTGCTGGACAAGCTGGAGCCGGAGGGAGCCCGTGTATTTCTGGACATAGACTGGGACAATGACTACAGTGTGGAATACAAAAAACAGTTTTACCAGTATGGCACGGAAATCATGGAAGAGCAGAACGTGTTCGCGGATTGCGGCAAGCTGCAGACGGAGGCGGACCGTATCTTCCTGCCCTATTTTGAAAAGATGGAAGAATTTCTGTACTGGCTGCAGCCCATGATGGACGGCAGCGCCGGTATGCAGGCCAACCTGCAGCGGGTGCTGCAGCCTTTGTACAGATTGAAATATGCCAAACTGCTGCAGAAGCGCTGGAAAGTATTGTATAAGATGGCGGACGGACGCCTGGGTGCGGATAAAGTGGCGCACCTGCTGGAAAACCGGGTGAAGGACTTGGGCGATACCATCCAGCGGCAGGTGCTGACGGGAACTTACTCCGGCATTGTCTTCACCTTATGGGCGGCCATGGAAAAAGCCGGCTGGAAAGCGGAGGAATATCTGCAGGCCGGACAACTGCTGCAGGTTCGCTCCAAAGACATTCTGGTAAAGATTGGTGAGATCCTGGAACAGGCTCAGGCAGCCAAAGCGGAAAAGGCCGGCGCATTGCTGACGGAAAGTATGGCCGGTAAAGCGGCGGCAGAAAAGAAAAAGAAGAAAGTAAAACTGAACGAGCCGGGCTACGTGACCGCTTCCCACCTTTACAAAGAGCTGCATTACCTGACCGTAGCTAACGACACGGTAAAAGTTCCCGAACTGGGCAAGGAAAGCCGCAAAAAACTGGAGAAGCTGGGCGAAGCCCTGCACGCGCTGGCAGAAGTGAACGAACTGGGCCAGACCGTGCCGCCGGAACTGCTGAAATCCAACACCGTGCTCTCCGCACGCCAGGGCGGTTACCTGTTAGGCGATATGGCGGCAGAACAGCTGCTGGCACGTAAAGCACTGAGCAAAGCATTTGAGAAGTGGATCAAAACAGTTAAAATGTGAACAATTTGCAAAAAGCTCAAAAACTATTTGACTTTTTGACTTTAAGCGGTATAATAATAGTAGGCAAACGAAAAGAGCCCCCGTTGTCGGGAGCTCTTATTCAAGCCTTTTATTTTGGGAATGCATTAGCAGTCGTCGGGCAAGAGTGCTAACAGCCTATTTGAAGAGTTGATACCACCTGAATAAGCGAAGCGTCCACCCGGAGGGCGCGAGGAATTGTTGTTTAAAGAAGGTCTGACAAGCAAGGCAACAATACTTTACACTTAGCTACGCGACGCGGGACAGGCCCGAAGCGTTAGCGGAGCGCTACGAAGGTGGCATCAACTCTGCGAATTACTTACTTGAAGATTGCAATGCCCAACAATATGAGCGCGATGATCGCCAGCAGCGAAATGTTGTACTTGCGCATCTGCTCCAGATGGTGCGTGGTCACCGTTTCGTTCAGCATGTTGTAGCACCGCTGCAGTACCTGCATCTTCAGCTCGATGTTCTCCTGCCACACGGAAGCTTTCAGCAGCTTCATGTAACGGGCGTACACCTTGGCGTAGAAAATATCCTCCGTTACCAGCAGCGCGTTGGAGATGTTGCTGGTGAGACTGCTGACATCCGCCATGGTCTCCAGCAGTTCGTCACGGATGCTGCGAAGCACATCAATATTTTTGAGATTGGCTTTATCGTCAATGATATTGTACGTCTTGTCAATGGCGTGGTTCAGGAAGTTGTCGTAATACCGCAGCTCCAGATACTGGGCGTTGGCGAACTCCAAGAGGTCGGGTATGTCCATGCTGCCGGAAGGGTCATAGACCACTGCGCTGTCCCATGCCAGCCAGGCCACATCGTCCGCGTAAGAGAAACGGTTGGCCAGCGCAGCTTCCCGGGTCTCTTCGTTTACCGGGGTGGGATCCTTCAGCAGGAAGGGTACGATGTCCCAGTCTTCCGGAATAGGATCCTGGAAATAGTAGACCACGAAGTCTTCGTCGTAACCGGAAATGTTCTTGTTGGTGCAGGCGGGGGCGATGGTCTCCACCGTAGCATCCAGGAACTTGCGGAAGTCTTCATCCGGAAGCTCCTCTACTGCCAGTACCAGATTCAGATATTCTTTATAAGAAATGTCTTCCTCCGGCGGGATATTGAAGAGGATGCAGATAACACCCAGGTCCTGGATGCGGGCCTTTACCTGTACCAGGTAATCGGTGCCGCCAATGTTCATTTCGTGATAACCTAACTCCACCAGCACAGGCGGGTCGTGGAAGGTGATGGACTTGGTGGAAATGCGGTCCAGGCGCAGGCGGTAGGAAATCTTGTTGCGGCTGTGCCACAGGGCCTGTACCTGGTCAAGGTTGATTTCGTCTGCCACGTCGAAGAGACGGTAGGCGATAATGTTGGTTCTCATGATGTTCCCTCACAAAAAAAGAAATTAAATGATTATGTATGGTCGATGCCGCCTTTTCATTCGCGGCGCAGCCTGCAGGCAGTATCGACCGTACATAAAGCACCAACATAAACATATAGCTTTTTGGCGTTTTTGTAAAGCAAAAGTTTTTAATAAATAAGGTTAGAAAAAATTCTTCATATATCTTTTGAAAGACGGGAGTGATTAGTGTGAAAGAAAACTATATGGATGAAGTAAAGGCCATCATCGAGGCAGCGCAGCAGCAGGCGTTGATGAATTACAACCAGGAAGTGACCAGCGCGCATCTCTTGCTGGCACTGTGCAGCGATGACTTCTTTAAGTTTTTGCTGCAGACCTTCAAAGTAGATGAAAATACATTTACCAATGAGGCGCGGGCTCTGGTGAGCCGCATTCCCTCCGTGAAAGGACAGGACCGGCAGCTGCTGATGAGCTCGGACTTTGCCCGGGTCAACGGCATTATGCTGCGTAAGGCGGGGCAGGGCAATGTGACCGTAGGCCACCTGGCATCTGCGTTAGCCAGCGATGGAAGCAGCGATGTTACAGCGCTGTTCCGGCAGTACGGCATCGACAGTAACAAGATCGAGAAGCTGTACGAGCACTACCTGAACAACTCTGCCAATGACGAAAGCAAGAAGACCCTGGAAAAGTTTGGTCAGGATTTGACGGCAAGAGCCCGGCAGGGCAAGCTGGATCCGGTCATCGGCCGTGACGATGAGATCCGCCGCACCATTGAGATCCTGAGCCGACGGAAAAAGAACAACCCGGTGCTCATCGGCGAACCCGGTGTAGGCAAGACCGCCATTGTGGAAGGCCTGGCCCGCCGTATAGTGGCCGGGGACGTGCCGGAAAGTTTGAAGAACAAAACCTTGTATGCTTTAGATCTGGCTGCGTTGGTGGCCGGGGCTAAGTATCGCGGTGAGTTTGAAGAACGTTTGAAGAAAGTACTGAAAGCCGTGGCGGACAGCGCGGGACAGATCGTCATGTTCATCGATGAGCTGCACACTGTAGTTGGCGCCGGCGCGGCGGAAGGATCCATGGACGCCGGCAACATCCTGAAGCCTATGCTGGCCCGGGGTGAGCTGCGGTGCATCGGCGCCACTACGCTGAACGAATATCACAAATATATTGAAAAGGACAGCGCCCTGGAACGGCGTTTCCAGCCTGTCATGGTCAACGAGCCCAGCGTGGAGGATACGATTTCCATTCTGCGTGGCTTAAAGGAAAGCTATGAGAACCATCACGGGGTGCGGATCAAAGATGCGTCACTGGTTGCCGCGGCGGTCATGAGCCAGCGGTACATCAATGACCGATTCCTGCCGGACAAGGCCATCGACCTGGTGGACGAGGCGGCGGCACGGTTGCGTACGGAAATTGATTCTTCCCCTACGGAAATCGATGAAAGCAAACGCAAGATTTTGCAGCTGGAAATTGAAGAGCAGGCCCTGAAAAAAGAAGAAGACCCTGCCTCCGCGGATCGTTTGGTTAAGCTACAGGAGCAGCTGGCCAAGCTGCGGGAGGAAAACGCCGCCCTGATCAAGCGCTGGGATGATGAAAAAGCCAGCATCGTGAAGGTGCGGGAAGTGAAAAAGGAAATCGGTGCCGTGAAGCAGGAAATGGAAAAGGCGGAGCGGGACTACGATTTGAACAAGCTGGCGGAATTAAAGTACGGCCGCCTGCCGGAACTGCAGAAGCAGCTGCAGGCGCTGGAGAACCAGACTGCCGGGGAGAACGCCCTGCTGAAGGAAGAAGTGGACGAGGACGACATCGCCCGGGTGGTCAGCACCTGGACCGGCATCCCGGTGCAGCGGCTGGGTACCGGCGAGCGGGAGAAACTGGTTCATCTGGAAGAAACCTTGCATGAGCATGTCATCGGCCAGGACGAAGCGGTGAAGGCTGTGGCTGATGCGGTGATCCGGGCCCGTGCTGGCATCAAGGATCCCAACCGTCCTATCGGTTCCTTCATCTTCCTGGGGCCTACCGGCGTAGGCAAGACCGAGCTGGCCAAGACCCTGGCGGAAGTTTTGTTTGACGATGTGAAGAACATGATCCGCATCGACATGAGCGAATACATGGAGAAGCACACGGTGTCCAGACTAATCGGTGCCCCTCCCGGCTACGTAGGTTACGACGAGGGCGGCCAGCTGACGGAAGCGGTGCGGCGTCATCCTTACTCTGTCATCCTCTTTGATGAAATTGAAAAGGCTCACCCGGACGTGTTCAACGCGCTGTTACAGGTGCTGGACGACGGTCGTCTCACCGACGGTCAGGGCCGCAGCGTGGACTTCAAGAACACGCTGATCATCATGACCAGCAACATCGGCAGTCAGCGGATCATGGAATCCGGCGGCGCCATGGACAGCGAAGCGGTACGGCAGCTGCTGCTGACCCGGTTCCGTCCGGAGTTCCTGAACCGTGTGGACGACATCGTCACCTTCAAGGCCCTGCAGCCTGAGCAGATCAAGGACATTGTGAAACTGATCCTGAAAGAGCTGGGTGACAGGGTTTACAAACAGCTGGAAATCAAACTGAACTGCACCGACGAAGCGGCAGCTTTGTTAGCCAAAGAAGGCTTCGATCCCCAGTTCGGCGCCCGCCCGCTGAAACGGTTGATCGTTCACAGCGTGGAAAACGTACTCTCCAAGAAGATCGTTACTGGCGAAATCAAATCCGGCGACAGCGTGGAGATCTATGTGAACCGCGGTGAGATTGATGTGAAGTAAGTTCAAAATTCGTAGAAGTTGTGCAAAAAAACCGGTATAGGACTTTTAAAATCCTACACCGGTTATTTTTATGCCTGTTATACTTCTGTCCTCACTTCCACTACGCGCCCGATAACGCGCACCGGCAGCGCGGCTACTTCCTCTTCCTGTATGGCGTCGATGGGAATACCGGCGGCGACCCTGCCATGAATCGGGACAGCCACACCGTTTTTTGGTTCTGGTTTCATCTGACGCTCCATCAGTTCATCCATCGTAATATGAAACAAAACACATAATATCAGTTTAATTTCATCCGATGGCGTGCGATTACCTGACTCGTACTACGACATAGTACTTTTAGCAATATGTAACTTATCGGCCAATTCTTTCTGGTTTAGCCCAATGCGTAGCCGGTGATACTCAATGCGTTGTCCCAATGTCCGCAAATACATGATAGTACTCCTGTCAGTTTTTTATGTAAAAACAAGATTCGCTATTTGCGAATATCATTATAACGTGTAAAACAGCGCAAGAAAACATTGTTCACATAATGTAATTAATAGTTTGACGATTCACGTAAAGTAAACTATAATATATAGTAAATCAAGTTAAGTTATACTTATTTTTTGTAATATTACAAAACTTGCTCCTGCAAAACCAAATCTAAAGGGGAAAGTGGATCATGGTTTTAGCCAATGAGCGAATGCATAAAGTCTTGACCCAGCGAAGAATGGCCGAGATGCTGAATCTGCCATACAGCACTTACTGTGAGAATAAAAATGGAAAAAATCTGTTCCGGCTGATATTGCGGAACAGATTGCTTCTATTTTGCAAAAACTGGTAAGCGCTATTTTTATGCCCATTAGGTTCGCTGTTTGTGAAATGAATGGTGGAGATAACAATAGGAAAGGGCGGGGATAAACAGCTATCGTTGATTGTTTTGTTAATTTTGTAATGCTTTCCACTCGGTAGAAAAGTATTTGCATGTTTTAAAATTATGTAAGATTCAAAAAATGAAAGGGGAATACAATTATGTACAAAAAATTATTAACAGGAATTTTAGCAATGTTGTTAATTATAGCTTGCGGAACTGCATTAGCAGCGGACGAAGCAAAGCAAACCTTTAAAGAGCGCATTGCGCAGACTGATGCGGCTTATGCCAATCATGCGCCAATGAATTTTGTTTTTTATCTGGATTCTGAGACGCACGCAAATTATGAAGAGCGCGTTTTGGAAGAAATTATCAAAACAATACAGTCAAAGATGCCGTTATATGCCAAACTGCATGGTGATGGTCAGTTCCTGGCAGATTTTGATTTATTCCGTGAAGAAAAATATGATGCGTTAGTAAAGCAGATGCAGCAGACCAATCCGCAATTTGCCGCACTGGGTAGCGCAGGCGATAACGCTACAAAGGTTAAACTATCCAGAGACGTTATTGATGAATTCTTAAAAACTACTGACTATGATGGTATGGTTATCATGCGTATTGACAAAGTTCAGGAAAAAGCCGGCGTTAACTATACTAATGCAATTCTTTTCGGTATCGGTGGCGTGAATACCAAAGTTGAAATGGATGTAACTACCCGCGTTTATAACAAAAAGAGCCCGAAGGGTTATACGTTTAATAATAAACAGCGCGTAGTAGGCAAAGTATCCGGTTCCTGGGCGCCTGATACTGCAAGCCGTAAAGCAATTCCGTTAGTGGTAAAGAATATTAACGTGATTACTGTAGAATAATTTGATAATACTTGTTTTTAAAATCAAAATATCATAACTAACCATAATAATTGTTTTTGCCAAACTTCCTATCATATAATTGCATAGGGAGTTTGGCATTAAACCGGTAAAAGGATATATGCACAATTAAACGCAAGCTACAAACTTGTAAAGGGCAGTTTAAAAGAAATCAGTGGTTGGTTACCATAATGCTTTGAATCTCAAATTTGTGACTGCAACTATTTTTAATTGTTTAATGCTAAATGATGGAAAATTGCAGTCAAAATCCTGCTTTTGTTATTAAGATAGTTGTCCGCACCTCCATTTAACCCATTTAAGCTTGCAAAAACAGATATGTATTTCTTTGAAGATTCCTTGTTCATATTTTAAATTCTGCCTACTTCAAACTGTTGATACAATAAAAACATATTTTTGTCAAAATATGGCCTTACCTGAATGGTAAACTTATAAGTAAGAAAGTTTTTATAATTTGAACAGAGGATTGATAGAACTTTTATTTCGGATAAAAGTTGCTTTTGGCATACCTTTTAGTTTGCATTAAGCAAACTCAAGGCAATTTGTTAATTTTGAAAATCGGGAGTAAAAGAGATGGAAAATAATCATTCTGATAATGAGCAATATAATCAGTTTCCCTGTCCGTTTTGCGAGACATTGAATAATGCAAATGCAAAATTCTGCCGGAAATGCGGAAAAAATATTTCTGCATTTAGCAATAAAGTTGAACAGGAACTAAATGGCGGGAATGCAAGGCAACAAATAATAAATAAATGTTCAAACTGTGGGGCAATCAACCGTCCGGAAGCCATGTTCTGTAAAGAATGCGGCAATAAACTGATTCCAGTTGTTATGCAGAAACAATCACAGCCAAGTACTGCACAATTAGAAAAACCGGTACAGCAGACAACAGTTATGCCTGTTACGCCAGTGCAACCTGCGTCAATGCCTGTGGAAGAGGAACAAGAACCTGTAAAAGTAAACGACCAAGCTGTGCAGGAAACAGTTACACCTGTACAACCTGCACCGGTGCCTTCGGAAAAGGAGCAAGAGCCTGTAAAAGTAAACGAACAAACTGCGCAGGAATTTGTCAACAGGTGTCCGAGTTGCGGTGCAATCAATGACCAGGATGCAGCGTTTTGCAAGGGCTGCGGTCAAAAGCTTGAAAGGCTTGCGACTGAAATGCCCCAGCAGGCAAGCGCAACAATCGTGACGAAGCCTTTGCCGACACCAGCGCCTGTAACGCAAACTCCGCTGGAACCAGCACAAATGAAAGAACCAGAAATAATTAAAGAGCCGGAGAAAATAGAACCTGTTAAACCAGCACAGGAAACAATGACGCAGGCGGCTATTAAGTATTGTCCGTCATGTGGCGCAAGCAACAAATCTGATGCCGGATTCTGCAAAGAATGCGGGCAAAAATTAGCAATTAGCAACACAGAAGCGCCTGTACCTCAGATTCAAAGTGAACTGGCCCAGGTACAGCAACAAAACTATATTAACACAAATCCTTCTCCGGCAGTAAGCGAACCGGTTTTGCAGACAATTAAACAACAACCAGTAAATGAAGAAAAGAAAAAAAGTTTTTCATTGAAGAAAATTTTGATTCCGTTGCTTTGTCTCATTTTGCTTTTGGCTGGAGCAGGCGGATTCTATCTGTATAAAAACGGAAAGTTCAACATGCCCGGAAAGGATAATCCCGTTAAAAATTATGTAGAGGCATTGAACAAAAATAATTATACTGCCGCATATCAAATGCTGAATGTTAAAGAGAGTGCTTTTGTTAACGCAGGGCAATTTGAAATATTTGTAAAAAGCCAGACGAGTAAAACCGAATCTGTTTATAGCAAGTTGCAGGGTAAGTTAGAAAAAATCAGTACAGAGAAAAAACGCGAAACACAAAACAGCGATGTATATGAAGTGAAAGCTACCGCAGATGGACAGCCTTTCAGCTTCATGGTGGAAATGGATAAACAGACAAAGAAAATAAACTTGGCTGAAAATGAATTTGCGCCTGTTGAGTTAGAAGCCCCTCCGGGTACGGAATTAAAAATTGACGGCGTCAAAGTGGAAAACGGTTTTAAGCTGGACGGGCTGTTTGCCGGCAAACATTCTGTGGAAGCGCAAAACCCGTTTTTGGAATTAGGGTATTACAACAATTTTAACTTTGAACCGGAAAAGCAGACAAAAGTTAAGCTGGTGCATACCGCATGGCTGAAAGCGAATCAAATCGGCGCAGTGGACAATGCTTCTTTAAGTTTTATAAATGCTTTCCTGAAAGCGACAATTACCAACGAAAGCCTGAAGCATGAAACTTTAAAATACAAAGACGATGACAGCATTACCAATATGTACCAGAAAATTAACACATACATGCTGAAGAATGGCATCACGGAAATGGTGATGACGGAAGGCAAAACGACAAACCCGGTTTATGCGGCGGACGGAAAGATTCACAGCCAGTATGATTTTAGCGGTACTTACAAAAAAGGACAGGATGGAAGAACGATGAACGCAAACGGCTCCATCCAGTTACAGTTAGATATTGAAGGCAATGATTTGATTGTTTCCAAAGTGGATTCTTACAATCTGCATGTAAAGAAATAGAGGCACGGAAAAACTACGGAGGTTGCTGAAATGTATACGAAAAAGTTGGTCGTGTTCCTGGCGTTTTGTTTGGGCTTTTCTTGCAGCGTTAATTTAATTACGCCAAATAATGTTGAAGCGGCATGGAAGAGCTCCGGTCTTTATGATCAGGGCGGTTTAAATCGCAAGCATAACGAATTGGGCAAGGCTGCAGTGTTGCGCGATCAGAAAATGTATCAGGTTATTAAATTGGACAGCGGTGGTTACAAAAGAGCAATGTTACACGCACGCCGGGTTGGCGCTCACCTTGCAATTATTGACTCGTATCAGAAAAATATGATGCTGTTCGACTATCTGGTTTCACTTAAAGTGAAGAGCGCATATTTCGGTCTTGTCTATGATGATATGGAAAAAGGCTGGAGGGATGCAAATGGGTATGCACCAAGATATACACACTGGCATGGCGGCGAGCCAGACAGAAAAGATCCTTCGTACAGGTATGCTGTGCTGAATACAAAATATAGAGACGGTTCCTGGACGACAGGCGCTTTTAATAAATTAGCAGATAAGAAAGATGAATGCTACTTTATTCTGGAATGGGATAAAGTGATGGATAAAGAATATAAGGCTCCGCCGGCAGAAGAGAAACCATCAGGTAATTCCGGTGGCGGCTCATGGAGCGGCGGCGGTTCATCCAGTGGCGGCGGTTACTATGACGGCGGTGATGATTACATCGGCAGCGGAGACAGTGGAGATGAAGACGTGATTTCGGGATAAAATATCAAACGAAATATGACTGATAATATAATAATTCGAATAAAGATTGTTTTTTGGCATGTAATAAAGAAGTGCCTTAATATAATAAATTAGTTTTGATAAGCTGTAAAAATTTTAAATAATAACGGAGAATAATCATGGCTATTGTTGACAGAATTAAATATGACGGAAATGCTTCAACAGATTGGTTAATATACAAGTCTCCTATTGAAAATATTGCGCTTGGTTCACAACTTATTGTTGGAATAGGGCAAGAGGCTGTATTTATAAAAGGTGGAAAAGCGCAAGATATCTTTATGCCTGGTACGTATACCCTTGAGTCAGGTAACCTTCCGCTTTTGCGTAAATTGATTAACTTTCCTTTTGGAGGGAGCACACCTTTTACTGCAGAGATCGTATATGTTAATATGACCAGTAATTTTGATTTGAAGTGGGGAACTTCAAGTTCGATAAATGTGGAAGATCCGAAATATGGTATTTTATTGGGATTAAGATCGTTTGGTCGTTTTGGAATGAAGGTAAGGGATAGTCGGCTTCTTCTGAATCAATTGGTTGGTACGATGCAGCTTGATACAGGATATAACAACGAATTACTTATTGAACAGTTTTTATCTTTGATTAATACAAAAATTAAGAGTTTACTGATGGCATTTGTACGAGAAAAGAAAGTCTCTTTTTTGGAAATTGCTGAATATTACCAAATGCTGTCAAAAAAGGCGCTGATTGTTCTTCGTAAAGATTTCAGCGATTATGGAATAGAACTTGAAAATTTCTTTATTGAGTCTATTTCGCCTCCTCGGGAACAATTTGAAAAGTTAAGACAATATAAAGAAGAACTTGCATTGGGAGACAACTTTTACAGTAAAAGAAGGTCGTTTGATGTACTGGAAGGATTAGCAAAGTCGCCGGTTGGAGGAATGGTAGGAGCGGGGATAGGATTAGGGACTGGTTTTATGACAGCAAATTCTGCGAATGGCCCGTTTGAACAGATTTCCCGAAATATTCAGGCGGAAACAACGAGAACACCTGTTGCAGACAAAGCACCTTGCCCCAGTTGTCAGAAACTCATACCACCTGACAGTAAATTCTGTTGTTATTGTGGTCAGGGAATTCCACAGTTTAAATTTTGCAGTTATTGTGGGCAAAAATTAGATAATGATGCTGTTTTCTGTAAATCCTGCGGAAAGAGGTGTGATTAATGTTGCAAGCTGAAGTTTTAGAATGTCCGCAATGTGGTGCGCCGTTGAAATTAACAGATCAAAGTTGTGCATTTTGTCATTCACCGGTCATTTTAAAAAAAATGGAAGATATCTCACCAAAGAAAACGGAAGAAATAAATAAATATATTCTGTGGTATAAGTCCTATTTACAAAATACAAAAGGAGAGAATGCTGAATTATTTCATGCTTTGGGCTTGTGTTATTTAAAGAAAGAGGCTTTTGGTGTTGCGGCAAGTTATTTTGAAAAGGCTATTGCTTCTGTTCCAGAAGATGGTGAAAGTTATTACTATCTTGCATTGGCAAAATTAAATAAGAAAAGGCCTTATAGACAAACACTAACTGTCATAAAAGAAATAGTGGAGTTGCTGAATTCAGCACTAACATATTATGAAGAAGGAAAGTATTATTATTTACTATATCTTGTTCAAATTGATTTTTTCGACAAAAAGCGTTTGCGTAATGGGAAATCTGCTGATGAATTATTGAAAATGGCAATTCATCATGAATTAGATAGTTTTGAAAAAATGGAATGTGAACGGTTTTGTGATTTGTGAAAGGGGTATAGAAAATGTTAGAAATGCAAAATGGGCAGAATAGAAGAGAATTAGAGAAATATTTTTACGGCGCGAATAAAATTGGCGCAATTCTTAATTTAGGAATGATTCTTGGCCTTATAATAGCTGCTATAAGTGGTTACGATAAAACAACAGGCCTAATGATCTTCGGCATTTGTTTAGTCATAAAAATTATTTTAATGATCAAGGGCATGACGGGTGCGGAAACGGTTTATGATAGAATTTTGCAAGAAGATATTCTGTATCTTAAAGAGCGGGCAGTTGGTGTTATGGGGCTGATTGAAGAGGAATATAGCCTGATTGATCCTATTGTAGCGAATGGATATGCTACTGATGATTCAGTTAAATTTGGTATTGAAATAGAAGGAGAGAAAGATAGACAAGGTTTATTTACACGTATTTTTAATGCGCTTAAATCTTTGTTAACGGCAATTTTTCGGTTTATTGCGAGTTTGTTTATCAGTGGTACTACAATTTCAAAATCAATTTTTGTGGAAGGAACCGATAAAAAAGTCAGAAGTTCATTGGTAAGTGTAGTACAAATCTGCTTTACGGAACAACAGATAGTTTCGTATACATGTAATTATGACATTGCATTGGGTATTATTTTGGAAGAATATATAACAGAAGTGTTTTACCGGGATGTAGATTCTGTTAATTACGGTGACGAAACACTGCATATTCTTGCGGATGAAGGGAAGAAGTTAATCAGGGCAACTGTTAGCAGGGTGCGCTTTGCTGTTCCTTCTGGAAAAGATATTGTTGCATCAGTTTTAGGTGAAACAGGTTTGCTTGAAAACCAGGTTACAGCAGCAAAGGCTCTTGTTCGTAGCAAAAAAGAAGAAATGAGTTGATTTTATTTTTTTAGCACATCTGTATATGAAATTAAGAAACAAGGGAGCGAAATATTTTGCGACAAAAATCTAAGATTAGTAAAAAGTTAGCAATATGTTCACCTGTTTTAATGCTGCTTGTCGGTGTTTTACTTTATTATTTTATTCTGCCGGCCAGATATAATAAAGTTATCAGTTTTATTGACTGGCTCTTTAGCGGGACTGATAATATCATTGCAACATTGCGTTCAGCGGACATTGTGATAGGCCAGTTGTATAAAATTATTCTGACAAAAGTCGTTTTGTGGTTATGGGGCCTAGGTTTTATTTTTTCTATATTTCTTTGTGGAAAGGCAATACAGAATAAAGAAGAGCCGAACTTGAATGCGCGTTATATAGGGCGTGTAGGAATAGTTCCCATTAATAATGCGATGAGTGCAATTAGAATTAAAATAGAGAATAACTCATCACAAAATTTAAATAATATTTATGGAATATTAAAACGTGTGGAAAATAGAATTCAGGCGTTAAATGAATTTGGTTTTGCAGACAACCAAGTGTTGGAAATTGAAGGCATAATATATGAGAAGTTGCAAAATATCTTATCATTATGCGATAGTGATGAAGCAGAAAATGAAGAAGCAACGATTCGGAAATTGGCGAATGAGATTATGGTTTTATGTGAAAAGAGAGAAATGCTCCTTAAAAAAAGATAAATTGATAGTATTTTTCAATTAAAAGCTTTAAACAAAAAAGCGTTGGGAGATAAATAACGATTATGAATCCATTTGTTATTTTGGGAATAAATGAAAATTGTAGTGAAGAACAGCTGAAACAAACTTTCATGAGCCAAAAATGTATGTACCAAAATTTGTTAAAATCAAGAAATATTAAAGAACAAAATGAAGCGGCAAAAAAGATCACAGCATTAACGAAAGCATATAAACAGGCTAAGAGTATTAAGGCTGGAAACATAAGCTTGGCTGAATTAATGATTACTCAAAATGCTGCTGCAATCAGCGAAAACAGTGATATGGCACAGGTTAATGCTTTTTGTCAAAATGTTACAGATAAACAAGTTTTTAAAGATGAACAGTATGGATCGCTGTTAGATGGAGATGAAGAGGATTTTCAGGACGAACAGTATGGAACGTTGTTAAACGAGGCTGAACAGGATTTTCAGGACGAACAGTATGAATCGCTGTTAAATGGAGATGGTAAGGATTTTCAGGATATACAGGGTGAATCGTTATTAAACGAGGATGAACAGGATTTTCAGGACGAACAGTATGAATCGCTGTTAAATGGAGATGGAAGAGATTTTCAGGATATACAGGGTGAATCGTTGTTAAACGAGGATGAACAGAATTTCCAAGATAAGTTACTGCTGGAGAATAGTGAGCAGACGAAGACTGTATCCGAAAAAATTGTGACAGAAAATAGAACATTTAAACAGTGCCCGAAGTGTGGTATATATAATGATTCTGATGCTGTGTTTTGCAAAAATTGTGCTCAGAGATTTATTGAAGATTATGGTAATGAGAATAAAGTACAGGAATCTAAACAGAATTTGTATGACTGTCAGCAAAAAACAGAAAAGGTGATTCTTCGAGAACCAGTTGCGAAAAATGTATACAACATTTTAGATAAAAATGAATCGTTAGAATTGATAGAGCCGCTTGATACTTTGCCAATTCAGCAATTAGAGGATCCCGCTAATTATATAGAATTGCAAGTTGATAAAAAAAAGATTCATTCAGAAGAACAACAAATTGAAGTTGAAAAAGAAGAAGTGTTTCAGGACAAAGCTGATACACAATCTAATCTGATTGTTGAAGAACTAAATGAAGATGAAAGTGAATTAATTCAAAAACAAAATCATAAAGATGGCGTGGTTGAGACAGATGGTAGTGTGCGACCGTCAATAGAATTAGTGAAAGATAATGTGAGTTTGAGGGAACGAGAAGAAAATACTAGACCCGAAAAACAAGACGGAAAAATTTATAATGAGAATACTGCTGAACCTGTGACAGTATGGATTTGCCCGCAGTGTAATTTAGAAAACGAGAGTCAAGTTGCTTTCTGTACGCAGTGCGGCTATAGATTTAATACAGAATATTCTAAAACAGAATTAGATAAAATTTGTCAAAAGTGCGGTGCTGTAAATGAGAAAGATGCTGTTTTCTGTACGCAGTGCGGTTATAGATTTAATACTGGATTTTCTAAAACAGAATTAGATAAAAATTGTCAAAAATGCGGTGCTATAAATGAGAAAGATGCTGTTTTCTGTACGCAGTGCGGTTATAGATTTAATACTGGGTTTTCTAAAACAGAATTAGAAAAAATTTGTCAAAAATGCGGTGCTGTAAACGAGAAGGATGCTGTTTTCTGTACGCACTGTGGTAATCATCTTCCATTGTAAAAGCGGGTGATTAGAGTTGTAAAGTTTTATAACGATCAACTTGGTGCTTACTAAATAGGAGCAGTGTATGTTATGAATATCTTTAAGTCTTTAGGTGTAGATAATAATTGCACAGATGAACAATTAAAACAGGCTTTTGTTCGTAAAAAACGTGAGTATCAGATTTTATTACAATCGAAAGATTCTGAGGTGCAAAATCGGGCTGCGCTTAATATTATAGAATTAGCTGAAGCATATAAAGCGGTGAAAAACCAAAGGAATCTGAATACTGAAAAAGAAAAAACAGATAATGCTTCAATAAAGGCATCAAATTCAGAGAAAAATTATCATTTAAAATTAAACAAGGAAACGACTGGTTCGTCAAAACAAATTGATAATGCAAGTAAGAACATAGGTTTTTTGTATGATAAAGTTACTGTACCTGATAATAAAGATAACAACGGAGTGAATATAACAAAAGCCGACAAGAAGGGAATTGAAGCGTATCCAGAAGTAAAGAATAGCAGATTCAATAATCCTAAGAAATTAATTTTTATGATGGGGATTGCGATTATATTTCTTTTATGTATTATAATCTTTCGCCCGGCTATCCCAGGATTTAATAACCCACAAATAGCAGGTGGTAATGGATTAATAAATGGGATTGGTTTGCATACATCGCCTGAAAAAATAGGAATTATTGATGGCTTTGTGGTTGCACACTCTGAGGCTTCGTTAGAAAGCGATATAATCGCGTCATTTGCTGTCGAGGAAAAAGTTACTATTCTTTCTGAGCATGGTGAATGGGCTAAAGTCAGGCGTTATAATGGCATGGAATGTTTTGTGGAAAGGAAGCATCTGATAACACCTGAAGAATTGGTTGCACGAGAAGCACCACAGAAAGTTACATTAAAAAAGTATCCAAGTATGGTTGATGGTGCTGCATTACTGTCAGCGTCAGAGAAAAGTAAAGTATTAAATAATTTAAGAAAAGTTGAAGAAAAATATGGAATACGTTGTGCGGTACTTACAGTAAAGTCAACGCAGGGCATGATAATTAAAGAGTATGCAGAAGCAGTACAAGATAAATATTATTCGGATAAAACCAATGGAAGCATATTATTGGTGATTGATATGGGAAATAAGAAATGGCATATCACGACCAATAGTGTTATGAGAAAGAAAATCACAGACGAGCTTGTAACAGGGCGGCTTAAAAATGTATTTATAGATGACTTGGTTAAGGGTAATTATGCCAAGGCTTTTTTGAATTATGGCAATGAAGTGGAACAACTATTATCACGTTATAATGCTAATGAAAAATCTTATCAATCTAATATTGAAAACATAGAGTTGTTTATTAAAAACAAAATCTCAGCTTTCAACAGATTGTTCCAGAAAAATGCACATAATATTAATAATGATTTAGTAAATGATAAAAATCCTATAAGCAAAGCGAATTTTCCTAAAGCTTCATCTGCTGGCGATGTTACTAATACAAATGCAAATATTTTTTTCGAAACAACGGACGTTGTTCTACAAAATAAGTGTATGCAAATAAAGGGTTATTTTTATAATCGAGGAAACAATAGCGGTACAGTTACTAAAATCTATTTTGATGCGAATGTTTCAGATAAACTTGGAAATCATCTTTGGCATGATTCTTATACAATTGATAATGTAAATAAATATGTTTCCAAGGAAAAAGTATACCATACTTTTTACATCTATAATGATAATTGTCAAAAATACGATGGTGAAATTAAGTGGAAGTGTGACAACACTGTTTGGTGTACCAGCAATACTGATATACCGGAAAAATATGAAGCGCAAATTGTTTTTTACAATTTTCACAGAGCAATTACGGAAAAACGCTTGCGAGATGCATACAATCTACTATCACCAAAATTTCAGAAGTATTTTGGTAGCTATGAGAATTTTGCTTCGGGATACAATACAACAATTAGCAGTGAAGTTGTAGATTCTCAGCTTGTATCAAGAGTTTCGTTGATTGAAACTTATTCTTATAAATTAAAAGCTGTTGATTATGATGGAAATGGTCAGAAAATCCAATATTTCGTTGGGAAGGTTAAACTTGTAAGAATTCATGGCGAATGGAAGATAGACAGTGCTGAAGCCAAACGTATTTAATATTTTATAAAAGAATTTTTATAAAGGAGATTTCATTATTATGAATCCATATGAAGTTTTGGGAGTAAATAGCGATTGTGATGAAGCGCAACTTAAACAGGCTTTTATGATTAAAAAGCGAGAATATCAAAACATGTTGCGTTCAAAAGATGCTGAAGCGCAGAACAGAGCCACCGTTGCGATTACGGAATTAACTGAAGCATATAGGATTGCCAAACAGAATTTTGTTAAAAATGGAAAAACAGAAACATCGTTGAATGTCCCATTACAAAAAATCAGCACACAGGAAAGTATTCATAGAAATACTGATGTAAATATGAGTAACGACACTCTAAATTTGCGGGAATCTGCAAAATTCAGTTCATCGGTATACGAGAATACCAATCAAAGAAACGGTTCATCACAAACACAACAAGAACGATTGGTTGCAAAGCCTGTAGAAGAAAGGGTCATACCAGTTATTGATGTCAGAGAAAACAGTAACTATAAGGTTGGTATCATTATTTTAGGTATTATTATTGCTGTTCTTATAGGTTATATTGTCTATATTTACACGAGTCCGGAAAATGTTGGTATTAAACAAGAAAAGTCGTTGAATAGTAGTGTGTCAGTTACAGAAGTATTGCCAAATATAATAAAAGATAACTCATCATCTGCGATAAAAACACCTTTAGGACGAGAGAGTTCTGCTTACATTATAGGTACTGACGTAAATGTTAGGACAGGCGCTTCCATGCAGAGCGATGTAGTTGGGTCGTTTTATTTAGGCGAAAGGGTTACCGTTATTTCGCATCATGGAGAATGGGATAAAGTCAGACGTTCAAACGGGACTGAATGTTTTGTTGCTAATAAATATTTGGGATCAGAGGAAGATTTGAATCGACGCATCGGTAAACAAAAATCTGCACCAAACATTCCTCCGAATGGCATTATGGCCGCATATCATTCTTCAGCGGATCAGGAGGGTAATTATATACATTCTGCATCATTAGCAATAGATGGCAATATTAATACTTGTTGGTCTGAAGGTGTTAAAGGAAATGGGATTGGTGAGAATATTGAAGTACATTTAAAAGATACTTATAAAATTAACGGTATGAATGTTTGGATTGGACACCAAAAATCAAGAGAACTTTTTTACCAAAATTCACGTCCGTTATCTTTACTTGTAAAAGGGTCTGATGGATCACAAGAGAGTTATTATTTGAGCGATATTATGGGTATGCAACGTATTATTTTTAAATATCCGATAACTGTGAATAAAATGAAACTGATTGTTACTAGCGTATCACCTGGTACCAAGTATGAAGATACATGTATAGCGGAAGTCAATTTCTTTTAACAATGATTAAATAGAGGTAGTATTAATTATTGCCTCTATTATTGTATTTTTGGATTAAAAGTTGTGAATAGTGTAATTTTCATGAATTTAAAAGTTTAAATGATGTCTTAATTGGAGTTTAAAACAGATGGTTTATAATTTTATTAAAATTGGCAAAGTGTTATTTTTAACTATTTTACTGTTGATGGAAATTGGATGTAACAGTATTAGCGCCAAAACCGCACAGGGAAAACTTGTTGTAAATAATATTCCGGTGAAAGTGGAAACTAATGTAAAAAGAGAAACGCCAAAAGGTATCTGTCCAGTAAACCCCTCAAACGGTAAAATACATGAAATTGCTGAAAACGGGGTTACGACAAAAAATACGCCTGATGCAATAAATGAAAGAACGCAGAAAACTTTGCTAAAAGAAAAAGAATACGGCTATAGAAACGCTGACAAATATTTAACCAAGTACCGGGATAATAATTTGGTTAGGCAGATTATCCTTGTGGAACAGTCTACGACGGAAATCTGTGCTGGTAAACTGTTTTTGCTGATTAAAAATGAAAAAGGAGAATGGCAGGAACATCTTCAATGTAAAGCTTTTTTGGGAAAAAATGGAATTAATAAAACCAGAGAAGGCGATGCGAAAACACCGACAGGCGATTTTGGTATGCTTATGGCCTTTGGTGCAAAAGACGATCCGGGTTCTTTGATACCTTATACAAAATTAACAGAGACCATGTATCTATGCGGCGACAGGGAGTTTTATAACCAGTTTATAGATGTCAGTAAAGTCAATCATATTTGTTCAGGTAATAGCGAGCATTTGATTCGGTACATACCCCAATACAATTATGCATTGTTTTTCGACTTTAACAAAGAAAATGTTTACGGAAAAGGCTCTGCGATTTTTTTGCATTGTGCTGGGAAAAATCCGTTTACGTTAGGCTGTGTGAGTGTTTCAGAAGATAATATGATAAAAATTTTGAAGGCGGTTGATATCAATTCAAGAATTTGCATTTATGCTGCAAAGTAAGGTAGAATAGAAAAAATGTTTTCAGTAACAGGGTTTTCATTATTTTTAGGCAGGCATTTGGTTTCACGTTATCTGCAGATTTTGAATAATATTAATGACTGGCAATATGAATAATAATGAAAATTTGTTTTCTAAAATCTGGTGGATACTGATTAAAAATATGCTGGTGTGTATTATCAGTATATTTTTTGTCACTGCTGGTTTTGCTCAAATTTCCCCCAATGATTCATCCGGCTTTGTTGTGCTGGATGACGTATTGCCGGAAATAATGGTGGAAATGCGTTATTACACCAATTATAATTTTACCGGCGATAAAATTCGCGGTTACGAAGAACCGGTAGCGCTTGTGACAAAGGAAACGGCAGTTGCATTGCAGGGCGTTTTAAAAGAACTGGCACCATTGGGTTACACGCTGAAAGTGTATGACGCATATCGTCCGCAGATGGCAGTGGACCATTTTGTGGAATGGGCGCGGGATGTTAATGATACAAGGATGAAAAGTTATTTTTATCCCGAAGAGAGCAAAGCCAATCTTTTTTCACATGGTTACATTGCGTCTCGTTCCGGTCACAGCAGAGGTAGTACGGTTGATGTGACGCTGTACGATGTGCGTAATGATTGCGAAGTGGACATGGGCGGGACCTTTGATTATTTTGGCTATCGTTCCTACCCGGATTATCCGAATCTGACAGAAACGCAAAGAAAGAACCGGGACTTGTTGCGTAGGGTAATGATCAATCATGGCTTTCGAGGAATTGATACGGAGTGGTGGCATTTTACCTTAAACAACGAGCCGTATCCGCATGATTATTTCAATTTTGCGGTGAAACGATTACAATAATAAGGGAATACTATCTAAATGAGTGTAAACGTTTGTAAGTGGGCGGGAATAATTTAACAGTCGTTTCATATTTTCTATGTTATGCACTTTGCAGCAGTAATGCCAATTGAATTTTGTTTTCTTGAAGAGAGGTTTACAATAAAATGGCTGACAATAACCAGTCAAACAGCAGATACCGGCGCAGAAGGCAACAACGCAAGAAAAAATCGCATGGTTGCCTGATTTTTATGATTATCGCAATACTTTTAACCGCATTGGCCGGTTACGGAGTTTATTTGTTTTTCTTTGGCGGCGATGAAGCGACACAACAAAAGCCGGTATCGCAGCAGACGAAGACGGAACAGCAGGAAAAAGATACTATCAAAAATGGTGTACAGCAGGTAAACCAGGTTACGGAAAAAGAAAAGAAAGGCGGACAATCAGTCAATAAAAAATATGGAAACTTGTTTGGCAATGCAAAATACCTGATCCATATCCATAAACAGGTATACCGGCTTGAGCTGTATGAAAAAAATCAGGATGAACCTGTTCGTACTTATAGTGTTGCAGTCGCAAAGAATTCCGGCGACAAGCAACGGACGGGGGATAACCGGACGCCCACATCTTGGGGCAAAGCGGTTGATATTCCAAAATCATATAAAGGCGTAAAAGTTGGCGTGGCGTCTAAAGAAGTTCCGTTCCGGGTGGAAGAGGTTTGCGATGCCAGCGACTGGACGCATGACTTCCATGATGGCAAGGGCGTGATTCAGGGCGCTTACGGGCCTTGGTTCATTTCACTGGATACCGGTTGGGACGGTATCGGCATCCATGGCACACATGACCCTGCTTCCATTGGGACAATGGCCTCGGAAGGCTGCATCCGTTTAAAAAACAGCGACGTAGCTGAACTGAAAAAAATAATTTACAAAGACAACAAAGGCGTTGGGACGAGGGTTATCATTACGGAAGAATGAAAAGAAAGAGGTTAATTTATCTACGGTATTTCTTTATGACCACGATTGTAGGAACTGTAGAGATTAAAAGCAACAATAGATAATAAGCATAGAAAAATGGCAAGACTTATTATTGTTTTCATAAATGATTTGTAGGGGGTGCTGTCTGTGAAAAAGCTGGTAGCGTTATCAATTTTAATCAGTTTTATATTTTTCTCAACTGCGTATGCAGAAATGACACCTGTAAACGCTAAATTGCTAAAAGAATGGGATAAAGGTGAAGCCTCATTTTCTTTGCGGGATGACAATGGGCGACGTGACTACGAGGATAATCAAATAAAAGTTCATATACAGGATGCCCTGTTCATGTGGTCAAAACGCGGAGCTATAGGAAATACCAGAAAAGCATTTGTCCAATCGCATTCTGACAGCATTTACCATACTGTTCAGGCTGCATTAGGCGGCTATGTGCAATGGTTGAGCGCTACAGGAGTAATTGTTGATATTACGAATAAAACAAATGAAGTCTTGTGTCTGGATTTAGACAAGACCATAGTATCAATTGGCAGTTACAAAGGTAGGGCAGCTACAGATTTAGCACAATTTGCTGATTACCCGAACGTGAAAATACCGCCTGAAAATATAATGCCAGGACAGACTATTACAATGACATTATGCAGAGGTGATGCAGTGTATGTTGAGGATGAAAATTATGGCTCCGGTTGGGTGGTACCAAGCGATTTGTCGTTAGGAAAAAATATTTTTGGAGACGGTACTTTTATTTTTGCTATAGGTGGTGAAAGAGCAAAATTATATCCTATGTCTTTTTATTATGAAATAGATAGGAATTCAATTGCGCAATATATAGCTAAAAAATAGATTATACTGTTATAAAAGATTTTTACGAATGTTGTAGAGGGAAGCGGGGTAATCTACTTATGAACGCAGGGGTGGGTGTTACTAAGATTTTTTACTTTTTGATTAGCTTTCTGATGATAGTTGCTGCGCATTCACCAATAGCTTTTGCAGAAAATGAAAAAGACGCTTTTGAAAAAGTAAGAGAGTCGCTGATTCCTGTCAATGTCACCTTTAGCGATGATATGTACTATGGTTTGCGTGATATGCATTTTACTCCAGGATTCCGGGAGATGAGTTTTGGTGATTCGGTTGAAAAGCTAGGGGAAGATGCAGAGTTTATTCGCGAAAGTGAAGATGGCAAATTTAAATACTATAGAAAATTGACGGATAAATTATTTATAGAAAATATCCCATTGGAAAGAATTGAATATGAATTTGGAAAAGGTTTACTCAGTACGATTCAAATATATAGTGATTCAAAATATCTGGAAAAATTGGCAGATCTTTGTATTTCTAAATATGGAGAGCCAAGAACCAGGATCAGGGATGCCAGTGGATTGTTAAATTATACCTGGGTCATGGGGGATTCAACGGTTGCTCTTTGGGGCAGGGATGGTAAAGCTGCGCTTTTTTTGTCTGACAGGGCAATGGAGCAAATTGCTAACAACGAACAGTTTAAAGAGGGCGAGATACCGTTGCTGCCCGCATTTCTTGACATGCATATCGGTTGGATGCAATATTATAAAATAAGCGGCGAGAATGAAGCAACTTATAAACAAAAACTTGTTAGCGGTGATTTTACGCGCGCTTCTGACAAAAAGCTGATTGAAAACAGCAATCTGGAAAAGATAGAATATCATTTTACAAATGGTATGTTGACAGGAATCAGTGTTTTAGGGAACAAGAAAAGCTTTGATGAGTTGGCAAAAATTTGTGTATTAAGGTATGGAAGACCACATGGTACATATAGAATTGGGAATGTAGAATCACCCTTATTCTGGTACATTTGGAAATATAAATTTGCAGAGATTGCCCTGATGCAAGGACCTGACGGTGTGCTACTTGCGATAGGCAGTGATTTTATGGAAGGGGTTGCAAAATTGATTAAAGAACCATTGCCGGTGAATAAATAAAGCTAAAGGTGACTACGATGAAACGAAAATTCTTGATGTTATTATTGACAGTTCTTGCTTTGATCATGTCTGTGTGTTATGCTGAAGACTTGCCATTTGAAAAGGATCCGTTTGAACATTACGAGCTGCAAGAAGTCGGTATGACATTCAAGCATAGCGATGAAAATTCCAAAGCGTATTATCAGGTGATTTCGGATAATGGCGTGGCTGATACGATAAAAGAAGGCGACCTGAAAGGTTTTCTAACATTTTTGAAACCGGGCGGCGCAACGGTGGATCTTTATCATCCCCTTAACGGAAAGATTATGGTCAGCAGATTTCATTACAATATTGTGCCAAAAGGAACATTTGACCCGGATTGCACTATTGTCTTCAATTATACAAACGAAACGCGTAATCCATGCGGAGTACATTTAGTCGAATTCAGTCAAGAACTGAATAACGCCTGCGTTATTCGCGCTAAAGAACTTGCCATCAATTATTCGCACACAAGGCCGGATGGTTCTTCTTTTGTTACTGTGTTAACTAATAGAGGCAACAGTTTATCTGAAAATATCTGTGTTACGACAAAGCCTGTCAGCGAATCTGAAATGCCGGAGTATTTTCAGGCGTGGGACGCATGGAATAAGAATAATGAAAGCCGGGCAAATATGATTAACCCGACCGCGCGTGAAATGGGGCTGAATTATTATTATGATCCCGTAACACAAAAACGGTATTGGGTGCAGATATTCAGGGGATAGGTGTCGCTGCCGGGACAGTTTGTCCAAGATGGGCATGGGGACAAAAATTAGGGGCTATAACAAATAGGTTTTAGATTAAGAGTATCGCAATATCTTGACTTTGCTCAGGATGAATGTATCAGTTTTTTCGGTTGTTTCTGTATCTGTCAATCCAGGAGTTGCAATTCCCAGAATATCATGGAAATAGGGTAAGGTTGAAAACCCGTATTGACGGGCAAGTTGTCTTGGATGAAGCGGCGTGATTCCGGTGGCATGGCTGATATATGTATTGACATAGGTAACGGCTTCTTTGACAATCTGTGGCTGAATATTCCGGGCTCCGTGTCCACATAGTCCGGGGTTAGGAAACCGGTGTTCCGGTAAAACGGGAACCGCTATTCCGGCAGTGGAAACCAAAGCGTTTTTTCCTTAGAATGGTATTATACGCTACCAGCGTAAATACATTCTAAGGAGGTCATCACTATGACCAAGTATCGCGAGATCCTAAGGCTTGCCAGCCTGGGTCTCAGCCAACAAAGCATTGCCGACAGTTGCAATGCTTCCAAGAAAACTGTGAATCGGATTCTCAAACGTGCCAAAGAAATCAATCTCTATTGGCCGCTAGAAGAAAACGAAACAGATGCTGTTATTGCAGAAAGGTTATTTCCTCCTGCTTCCAGCAAAGTGTCTTCCGGCAAAAAGATGCCGGACTTCGACTACATCCAGAAAGAGTTGCTTCGTAACGGAGTCAACAGAAAACTTCTCTGGACAGAGTACTTAGAAGAATGCCGCCTGTCCGGTGAATCGCCTCTCATGTATTCGCAGTTCTGTTACCACATTCAGCAGGATGAGCAGAAACGGCGTGCCGGCATGCACATCAACCGTAAACCGGGGGAACAGATTGAAGTGGACTGGGCAGGAGACCCTGCTCACATCATTGACCCGGATACCGGAGAAATTACAAATGCATGGTTGTTTGTAGGCGTTATGACCTACAGCCAGTATCCTTACGTGGAAGCATTTCTCGACGAGAAGCAACTATCCTGGATTACCGCCCATGTTCATATGTATGAATATTTCGGCGGTGTCAGCCGTATCCTTGTGCCGGATAATTGCAAGACTGCAGTCATCCAGAACAACGACTGGTACAACCAGCAGCTCAACACGGTGTACCATGAAATGGCAGAACATTATAACACTGCCATCATTCCCGCCCGTGTAAGAGCGCCTAAAGATAAGCCCAATGCCGAAGGATCCGTTGGTGTTATTACAACATGGATCACAGCGGCACTGCGTAATGAACAGTTCTTCTCCCTGGCCGAGTTAAACAAGGCCATACGGAAAAAGCTGGAACTATTCTCACATCGCCCTTTCCAAAAGAAAGAGGGCAGCAGATACGAGATCTTCCGCGACGAAGAACTGCCATTGCTGGCCAAGTTACCGGCTACCCCCTATGAACTGGCTGAATGGAAGTCAGCAACAGTTCAGTTTAATTATCACATATCTGTCAACGGAATGCTATACTCCGTTCCCTACGAATTTATAAAACGCAAGGTAGACGTACGGATAACAGATAAGGTAGTCGAGATTTTCTATAACCATAACCGCATCACATCCCATCGCCGTTTATATGAACGCAAGGGGCAATACAGCACCATCACAGAACATATGCCGCCAGACCACCAGAAATTCCTGGAATGGAACGGCGACCGTTTCCGTAAATGGGCTGAGCGGATTGGCAACAATACATATCAAGTAGTCAACGCAATTCTTTCCTCCCAAAGAGTGGAACAGCAAGCCTACCGTAGTTGTATGGGAATCCTGAAACTGGCGGAAAAACATTCCACCCAGCGACTGGAAGCCGCTTGCAAGATAGCGCTTTCCTATACTGCAACCCCCAGCTACAAGAGTATCAAAAATATCTTAGCTGCCGGGAAAGAACAGATCGAACAGGAGTTGAAAACTTCTGAAGCTGCTGCCACTCACAACAAGCACGCTATTACCCGGGGCGCTGCATATTACAGGAGGTAAAGAATATGACGAACCAAAGCACTATAGATAAATTAATCGAGATGCGCTTGACTTCTATGTCAGATGCATATATCACACAGATCAGCGATCCGAAAATGAAAGAGGTCTCTTTCGAAGACCGGTTCGCTCTTCTGGTAGATATCGAGTACAACAACCGGAAAAGCAATGGCTTGAAACGCCTCATCCGTAATGCGGGATTCGACCAGCCGGAAGCTTATATTGCAGATATCAATTACACGTCCGGTCGCAAACTGAATCGTAATTTAATCGAACGGTTAGCTACCTGTGAATATATTACGGAATATCGCAATATTTTTATAACCGGCGCTACCGGGAGCGGAAAAACCTATATGGCCTGTGCCTTTGGTATGGAAGCCTGCAAGCAGCGTTACAAAACAAAGTACGTCCGGCTTCCGGATTTATTACTGGAACTGGACATGGCCCGCTCTGAAGGAAACTATAAAAAGGTACTTGGCAAATATGCCAGGCCCGTACTGTTAATTATTGACGAATGGCTTCTGCTGAAGCCTACAGAAACGGAACAGCACGATATTTTGGAATTGCTTCACCAAAGAAGGAAAAAATCTTCCACTATCTTTTGTTCGCAATATGACCCTGCAGGCTGGTACGACCAGCTTGGTGGAGATGAAAGCCCACTGGCGGAAGCAATTCTGGACAGGATCAAACACGACGCTTACAAAATTAATATTGTACCTGCCAATGCAGCTCAATATCGTTCTATGAGAGAAGTGTACGGAATGGATCCGGCACAGAGTCAGTAAAACTATTTTCAATTCTGGCATCCGTCTGTTCCAGTGGCAAAACACTGGAACAGCGGCTCCGCCGCACACATAAAACACCGGTTTCCTAACACCGGACTGTTGGTTTCCAAACTACCGGACAGGCGGTTTCACCGCACCGGAATATTCACTGTGGCAGATGGGTCATCGCAGATAGACCTGCGATAGGCAATTATTATACAGTCTGTGCCTGTGAAATGCAATAGGATTATTGTAAATTTTCTGTGAGCGTTTTAAATTTAAACAGTCTCGCAATGTCATGAAGGGAACAACAGCGGGACTGTGTCTTTTTTATGTTCGTTTTCAAAAATATTTTTGAAATGTTCATGCTAAAGGTTTATTGCATTCCTACTTTATGATAAAATAAAATGAATTCGTATACATATTTCAAGTTTATAAAGCGAAGACGGGGGCTGTTTGAATAAGCGGAGCGCTATGAAAACAGCACCGGTCGAAGCTGCCACTTTAAAAACAGGAGGTAATTGTATTATGTGCAGCAAAATGAAAAAAATTCTGGCAGCAAGCGTAGTTTGCTATGTGGCCTATAAGTTAGGTAAAAAATATTTAAAAGAAAACAACATGACGGCCGAAGACGTGTTTGACTCCGCCAAGAAGAAAGCGGAGGAGTTTGCCAAGCAGGCTGCGGGTGTAGTTCCTACTACCAAAGAAGGCAAGCAGGAAGGCAAAAAAGTCTACACCTTCGGCGCAGAAAAACGCATTGAGATGGTGCACCTGGCAGACGGCGTCACCGGCCTCTACGACAACAAAAAGAACTATCCCATAGAGAAAAAAGTGAAGACCTACAGCGAAGACGAAGGCAAGCTGTACGTATACGGCGAAGCGGCGGACTATGTGATCACCGATAACCCCTTCTTCATGAACGTATATGTAAAAGACAAAGAGCAGACCAAAGCCATCGCTATTGCGCTGGGCAAGCAGTATGCCGCGGAAGAGATCGCCGTCTACAATTACGGCTCCAGCCAGAAATTCGATGCCCAGGGCATGGCCGCGGAAGCAGAAGCAGAAAAAGTAGCGGAAGAACAGGCAGAAGCCAAAGCCAAAGAAGCAGAGCTGGCTGCCAGAGAAGCGGCAGAAAAAGCCAAAGCCGCTGCAGAAGAAGCAGCAGAGACCGCGGAAGCTGTTGCGGAAGAAGTAAAAGATGCTGCTGACAAAGCCGCGGAGAAAGTGGAAGACGCAGTTGACGCCGTGAAAGATGCCGCGGAAGAAGTGGCAGAAAAAGTAGAAGAAGCCACGGGAGACAAATAAATGCTTGGTATCGGCTGCGACCTGGCAGACGTGGAACGAATTGAAAAAGCCATAGCCCGTAAAGGATTCAAAGAACGCGTCTTCACACCGGACGAGATAGCCTACTGCACAGGCTCCCACGGCGACAGAGCCCAGAGCTACGCAGCCCGCTTCGCCGCCAAAGAAGCCTTCCTGAAAGCTATCGGCACCGGGCTCCGCGGCAGCGGACAGCTCACCGACATCTCAGTCACCAACGACGACCTGGGCAAACCGGAACTCCGCGTGACAGGCTATTATGCGACGTATATAGATAAGCTGGGCGTGAAAAAGATACATCTGACATTAAGTCATACAGCTACCACAGCGATGGCTGTGGTAGTGCTGGAATAAAACAGGAGGCAGACCTATGCAGATTTTACTTGCGGAGGAGATGCGCGCCCTGGATCGCGCCGCGGAAGAAGAAATCGGTATCCCCGGACTCGTCCTGATGGAAAACGCAGGCCGCGCCGTAGCAGACGCCTCGGAAAAACTGCTGGGCTCCTGCAGTCACAAAAAAATAGTCATCTTTGCCGGCAAAGGCAACAACGGCGGTGACGGCAGCGGCGCCGGACGCTGGCTCCACAACCGGGGCGCCGAACTGATTCTGGTGCTGGCAGGCCTGGCAGAAGAACTCTCCGGCAGTGCTGCCGATGAACTGCAGTATTATCTTACTTGCAGCGCACAACTGTTGGAAGTGACAGATGCGGACGATAACCTGCAGTTTGCTGAAATTGAAAAGTACCTGATACAGGCTGACCTGATCATAGACGGACTGTTGGGCACCGGGTTCAACGGGAAGATGCGTTCCCTGTTCGGCAGACTGTGCCGCTGCATCAACCAGGCAAAAGCAAACAATCCGAACTGCCGGGTGCTGGCTATTGATATTCCCACCGGTGTCAATGCGGACACTGGCGCGGCAGACAAAGACGCGGTGCGGGCTGACATGACCGTGACCATGGCCCTGCCCAAGCTAGGGCTGTACCTGTACCCCGGGGCAGACTGTGTTGGTGAACTCCGGGTGGCGGACATCGGCATGCCGGCTTCCTTATTAAAAGAAGCTGCCGGGAACCGCTTTCTGATTACAAAAGATAGAGTAAAAGCAATGCTGCCGGAGCGTCCGAAGAATGCCCATAAGGGTACTGCTGGACGGGTAGCGGTGGCTGCCGGTTCCTACGGCTATGTAGGCGCGGCGGCCTTGTGCAGTTTTGCCGCGGTGAAAGGCGGGGCCGGACTGGTTACTCTGCTGACGCCGGAAAATGCAAGGGAAGTACTGGCCGTCAAACTGACGGAAGTTATGGTGAAAGGGTTGCCGGCGGCAGAGGATCCGTTAGTGTCGTCAGCAGCCATGGATGTGGTATCCGAGGTGCTGGAAAAAGCAGATGTGCTGGCCATCGGTCCGGGCTTTGGGATTTCGGAAGAAACAGGGAACCTGGTCCGGGAGATCCTGGCAACTTCCCATGTGCCCTGCGTCATTGATGCCGATGCCATCACGGCATTACAGAATCATACTGAATTGTTGTCCCACATGCTGGCGGAGAAGGTACTGACACCCCATCCCGGCGAGATGGCCCGGATCACAGGCCTGCCCGTTGCAACTGTGGAACGGGAACGGGTGGAGGTGGCCCGCTCTTATGCAGAAAAGTGGCAGGCGGTCATCGTGCTGAAGGGTGTGCCTACAGTGGTGGCTCTGCCAGATGGAACCGTATTTTTGAATACCACAGGTACTCCGGCCATGGCAACCGGCGGCAGCGGGGATGTGCTGACAGGACTCATTTCCGCCCTCATCGGCCAGGGCCTGCCAGTAGCCGACGCGGCGGTGGCAGGGGTATACCTCCATGGCTTGGCGGGTGAACTGGCAGCAAAAGGAAGTATCGGTCTGGCAGCGTCAGAGCTTTTGTCAATGATTCCGGAAGCCCGGAAAACAGTTTACACAAAACCGTATTCTATGCTAGAATAAATTGTTATAGCATTTGATACATATTAGAACTTGCGCAAAGGAGGTACCGGTTTGCGTAGACAAATTCTTGCGTTCCTGGTTTTGGCCATCTGCCTCTTGACAGCCTGTACGGCTTCCGCGGCAGCTCTGGTCACCGATGTAAACTGGGGCGTGGATAAGTTTAACGTGCTCCGCATGGTAGTGGACCTGACGGAACATACCCGTTACGATGTTTCTGTCACCAATGAAAAAGAACTGCAGATCAAAGTCACCGGTGGACTGGACCCCAAGGTGATCCGCAAAGGGACCATCAAAAGCGATCTGGCGAAAAGCTTCACGGTAGACCGTGATCAGAGCAGCGTGACCGTCCGTGTGCCTTTGACCAAAAAGATCGAGCGCTCGGACGTGAAGAGTTTTATCCTGAAAAAGGATACTTCCACGGGCAGGCCGCCCCGCATCGTAGTGGATGTTTCCGCCAACAAGGTGAAGAACGCTTCCATGAAATATGGGGCTACTTCGGTACGCCGTCCTGTGATCCGGCCGTCTCAGGGGCCTTCCACCCCGGTAGGCAACCGGGTCAACTTTGCTACTACGGGGGGCCTGAAGGGCAAGCGCATCACCATCGATCCCGGTCACGGAGGCTCCGATCCCGGCGCCATCGGTCCGAGAGGCAACAAGGAAAAAACTTCTACCTTACTGATTGCCAATTATCTGAAAACCTATCTGACATCGGCCGGCGCGCTGGTGTCCATGACCCGTACGACGGATGTAGATGTATATGGGAAGTTTGCTTCGGCCAAAAACGAACTGCAGGCCCGGGTGGATGTAAGTACCCGCAACCGGGCAGATGCCTTTGTCAGCATCCATCACAATGCCAATAACAACCGCAGCATCGGCGGTATTGCTACGTATTATTTCCCGAAATCCGGTTACGATTACAAGTTGGGCAATGCCATCCAGAGAAAAATGGCATCAGCTTCCAAGCTCCGGAATATGGGAACCCAGCAGGCTAATTTCTATGTAATCAAACGCTCCTATATGCCGGCGGTGCTGCTGGAGGTAGGCTTCCTCAGCAACGCCCGGGAAGAACAGCTGATCAGCAGCGCATGGTTCCAGAAGACCATAGCCAAAGCTGTGTTTGACGGTTTGAAAGAGTATTTCGGCGGGTAAGGACAGGAGGCGCGTAACCATGTTGAAAAAAATATGCATGCTGCTGATGCTTGTCCTGTTGCTGACCCTGGCGGGTTGTGAGCCTACGGAAAAACGTACCGGGAATACGGGCGATGTAAAAGATGTGACCGGGCAGAAGGATCCCGTTACCACCGTTGTGAAGGATCCCAATCCCCTGACCAAGGAGTTTGTGGTATACCGCGTGCAGAAAAACGGGGAAGAGATCCTGATTCCGGAGAAGGTGCGGTATGCTGCCGGTAAAAAATCAAGGGAAGAAGCGGCGTTGGATGCACTGATCCACACGGACCCGGTTTCCAAACAGCTGACCAACCTGTTCCCGCCGGGTACTGCTGTGCTCAGCGTGAAGGTGAGCGGGGATACGGCTACGGTGGATTTCAATCAGAATTTTGCATCCCGGGGGCAGGGTTCCTATACCGAGCGGATGATGGTGAACGCGGTGGTCTGCACCCTCACTGAGTTCCCGGAGATCAAAAAAGTGAAGTTCCTGGTGGAAGGCAAGGAAATCGATACCATCAGCGGGCATATGGACCTGCTGGATCCCCTGACGCGGAATCCGGATGTGCTGAAGAAACCGGATAAGGATAAGAAAAAGGACAACGCCAAAAAAGAGAAATGATCATTTGCTCAGCGCAGTATTCCTGCTGCGCTGAAAATTTTGTAAGGAAAGTTTTGAAAGCAAAATATTTGTAAGAAAGAGAATATTAGTAAAAAGGAAAAGGAGAAAAAATTTTTATGGATACCCACTCGCGTAAGAAAAGACATCAGACTGAGAATAATGCGGACGCTGCCGGGCCTGTGCCCGAACCCCGGCCGGAACTGACCGGCATTACATGGCAAAACGAATCGGGCGGTTCAGGCAAGTGTTTCTTTCTGGCAGATGAAAAAGCTACGGAAAATTTTGGCAGGCTGTTGGGAACGCTGGCTGCTGACGGAGATGTCTACTGTCTCAGCGGCGACCTGGGCGCCGGCAAGACGTTGATGAGCAAGGGCGTATGCAAAGCAGTGGGCGTGGAGGAAGAGGATGTTGTGAGTCCCACCTTTGCCCTGATGAACATCTATAACGGAAAGGTTATGGAGGTGCGCCACTTTGACCTGTACCGGCTGGACTCCCCGGAGGAACTGGCGGATATCGGCTTTTATGAGTATGTGGGCGGCGAAGGGGTTTCTTTAATTGAGTGGGGGGATCTGTTCCAGTCGGAACTGCCCCCGGAATATCTGCAGGTAAATCTGACGATCGTGCCGGAGGGGCGTATGGTGGAACTGATTCCTTTCGGTCTCCGGTACGAAGCGGTAAGCAAGGAAGTGTTGCGGCATGTTAACGCTGGCGCTTGATACGGCGACGGGCGTATGTACGGTAGGACTGGTACGTGACGGGCACGTGCTGGCGGAATATGATATTTCCGTCGGGTTGACCCATTCAGAGGGGCTGATGCCCCAGGTGGACCAGATGTTTGCCCGTACCGGCATTAAAAAAGAAGAGATAGACCGGATCGCGGTCAGCATCGGGCCGGGCTCTTTTACGGGGCTGCGCATCGGGCTGGCGGCGGCGGAAGCCATGGCCTATGCCTGGCAGTGCGGCATCTGCGGTGTCAATACCCTGGAAGCACTGGCCTGGAATATTCCGGTGGAGGGCATTGTGCTGGCTCCGGTGCTGGACGCCCAGAAAGGCAATTACTATACTGCTTTTTATGAATGGGTCGGCGGAGAACTGAAGGAACGGCAGCCGGTGGAGATGGCTGACGCAGATATGTTGCTTGACCAATTGCGGGTTTTTGGGAAACCGGTGCTGCTGTTGGGAGAGTGCAAAAGGCTGATGCAAATTCCGTTGCCGGAGGGTATCAGCGTTGTACCGGAACAGGTGCGGCTGCCTAAAGCTTCTTCCGTGGCGCTGGCGTCAGAAGGGATGAAAGCGCTGACAGGAGAAGGCGTCTTTTCCCTGCGGCCCTATTACATCCGTAAATCCGAAGCAGAAGAGCTGTGGGAGAAGAGACATCCCCAGGGATAATGTAATTCGGAAGAGCATTGCATTTTTTACAGTGCAGCATGTTCTGTAAAATAATAATTATAGATGAAAAAGTTCGTTATAGTTTTTTTGATACATGGATAGCATGAGTGACAAAGAAAGAATAGTACCGTCTGTATTCCGCATATGTGAAGAGAAGGATCTGCCGGCTGTCATGGAACTGGACCGGGAAGCCTTCTTTGATCCCTGGAGTCTGGAGACATGGCAACGGGAGCTGCAGAACCCTATCGCGGTTTGGATCGTGGAAGAAGTTGAAAGGGATATTGTCGGTTATGCCGGCATCTGGAATGTGGCAGGAGAAGCCCAGGTCATGCGGGTGGCAGTGCGAAAAGCATTGCGCAATCAGGGTCTGGGTCTGTTGCTGACACAGGAACTGGTACAAAAAGCCCGGGAGGCCGGCGCGGAGGCTGTGACTCTGGAGGTACGGGAAACGAACGCTGCGGCACGGAAGGTGTATGAACATTGCGGGTTTGTGTCCGGCGGTGTGCGCCCCCATTATTATGAAGATACAGGCGAAGGTGCAGTGATTATGTGGCTGTACCCTGCGAAAGAGAAATAATATTTTTAAAGAAAAAACAATTACAAGAATTTTAATTGCGTTTATGATTTTTAGAATTACAAAACGTTTTCAGGAATAATCATGCAGCAAAAAGATATTTTTATTTTAGGAATTGAAACCAGCTGTGACGAAACGGCTGCTTCCGTAGTAAAAAACGGACGGGATGTGCTGAGCAACATCATCTCCTCTCAGATTTCCATTCACCGGAAATACGGGGGCGTGGTGCCGGAGATCGCTTCCCGCAAACATATTGAACACATCATGCCGGTCATTGATGAGGCCCTGGCGGAAGCCAAGGTGCCCCTGGAACAGATCGATGCCGTGGCGGTGACTTACGGTCCCGGACTGGTGGGGGCATTGCTGGTAGGATTATCTGCGGCAAAAGCTTTGGCCTGGGCTACGGGAAAACCGCTGCTGGGCGTCAATCATCTGGAAGGTCATGTGTTTGCCAACTTCATAAATGATAAAAATCTGGAGCCGCCCTTCCTGGCGCTGGTAGTGTCCGGGGGGCACACCACATTGTTAAAAGTGACGGGCTACAACAGTTTTGAGATGCTGGGACAGACCCGGGACGACGCGGCAGGGGAGGCTTTTGACAAAGTCGCTAGGGTCATGGGGCTGCCGTATCCCGGCGGCCCAGAGATTGAAAAGCAGGCCTTGGAAGGCAATCCTCAGGCCATCGATTTTCCCCGGGCCATGCTGGACGATCCCTTCCAGTTCAGTTTCAGCGGTATGAAGTCTGCGGTCATCAATTATCTGCATAATGAGGAGCAGGCACGGCGTCCCGTGAACAGAGCCGATGTGGCGGCTTCGTTTCAGGAAGCGGTGACGGATGTGCTGGTGCAGAAAAGTGTGCTGGCCATCAAGGCAACAGGCTTGAAGGAAATCGTGTTAGCCGGGGGCGTCTCTGCCAACAAAACGCTGCAGCATAAACTGGCAGAGGCTGCGAAAAAGGCTGGCGCGCGGCTGGTGCATCCGACCAAAATTTTGTGCACCGACAATGCGGTGATGATTGCCTGCCGGGGGTATTATATGTATCAGGCGGGGGTCATCAGTCCCTGGGATCTGAACGCGGTGCCGGCGCTGAAGCTGGGGTAAAATGTTTTTGTTTTGCAGAAAGAGGATTTCATAAAGCAGGTAGTGGTTACGGCTAAAAACCAAAAAACTTTTTCGTAGAATAAGATAAAGTCAAAAAGTCAAAAATCAAAAAGTTAAAATTTACGATTTTTTAAAAATCACAGGTAAAAATGCAAAAAACGCCTGTGATTTTTTCGTTTTCATCTGTGTTTTTGCGAATTTCACTCCCGATTTTCGTAAAAACTATGAAAAAAATGTAAAATCCGCAAAGTTTGTCATTTTGACTATTGCATTTTTTTTAGATATGATTATAATGATAATTGAGCCTTGACACTCAGATATTTTGAGTGCTGATGACTCACAAAATATGTTTTTAATTTTGGCAGGCGGCTAACCAGAAATGATAACTTCCTGCTGTAACTCTCACAAAGATTTGGAGCCGCGAATAATACAGATGCGGCTCCGCAAACAAGAAAGGGGACATAGTAATGTTAAGACCATTAGGCGCAAATGTAGTAGTAAAAGCTGACGCAGTGGAAGAAAAGACCAAGAGCGGCATTTTCATTCCGGATACGGCTTCCAAGGAAAAACCCATGCAGGGCACGGTGCTGGCAGTAGGTAACGGTGCCATCGTTGACGGCAAACGCATTCCTATTGATGTAAAAGTAGGAGACTCTGTTGTGTTCGCAAAATACTGCGGCACCCAGATCAAATTAAATGGCGAAGAACTGCTGATCCTGGCAGAGCGCGACATCCTGGCCGTTGTGGAACCGGACAAAAAGAAAAAATAATTCTTTGTAAACAAGCGTGCAAGCTTTTTGCACAGAAAATGCAAAAAGTTTAGCAATGAGAATGTAAAAATTTGAAATCAAAGGAGATAATCAATATGGCAAAACAGATTCTGTTTAACGAAGAAGCCCGCCGCAGCCTGGAACGCGGCGTTGACGCATTGGCTGATGCAGTAAAAGTTACCCTGGGCCCCAAAGGCCGCAATGTGGTTCTGGAGAAAAAATTCGGTTCTCCTTCTATTATTAATGACGGCGTGACCATCGCCCGTGACATTGAGCTGGAAGACCCCTTTGAAAACATGGGCGCCCAGCTGGTAAAAGAAGTTGCTACCAAGACCAACGACGTAGCCGGCGACGGCACCACTACCGCCACCCTGCTGGCCCAGGCCATGATCCGTGAAGGCATGAAGAACGTAGTGGCCGGCGCCAATCCCATGATCCTGAAAAAAGGCATCAAGACGGCGGTTGACACGGTTGTGGAAGCACTGAAAAAGTCTTCCAAGAAGGTTGTGACCAAAGCGGCCAAAGCCCAGGTTGCTTCCATCTCTGCCGGGGATGAAGAGATCGGCGGCCTGATTGCCGACGCCATGGAAAAGGTTGGGGACGACGGCGTTATCACCGTAGAAGAATCCAAGACCATGGAAACCCATCTGGAAACCGTGGAAGGCATGCAGTTCGACCGCGGCTACATCTCCCCCTACATGGCTACCGACGCGGAAAAGATGGAAGCGGTTATGAACAACCCGCTGGTATTCATCACCGACCGTAAGATCAATGTGATCCAGGACATCATGCCCGTACTGGAAAAAGTGGTACAGGCCGGCCGGGAACTGCTGATCATCGCGGAAGACGTGGAAGGCGAAGCCCTGGCTACGTTAGTAGTTAACAAACTCCGCGGCACTTTCAAGGCTGTGGCCGTAAAAGCCCCCGGCTTCGGTGACCGCCGCAAGGCTATGCTGCAGGATATCGCCATCCTCACCGGCGCTACCGTGATCAGTGAAGAAATGGGTCGTAAGCTGGACAGCGCTTCCATGGAAGACCTGGGCAGCGCAGGCCAGGTTCGCGTAAGCAAAGAGCTGACCACCATCGTGGACGGCGGCGGCAAGAAAGCGGAGATCAAAGCCCGCGTGGAACAGATCAAGGCCCAGATTCCGGAAACCACGTCCCAGTTTGATAAAGAAAAACTGCAGGAACGTCTGGCTAAACTGGCCGGCGGTGTTGCCGTAATTAAAGTCGGCGCCGCTACCGAAACGGAACTGAAAGAAAAGAAACTGCGCATCGAAGACGCCCTGAACGCTACCCGCGCCGCGGTTGCGGAAGGCATCGTCCCCGGCGGCGGCGTAGCCCTGCTGGAAGCCCAGACCGTGCTGGACAAAGTAAAGGCTGTCGGCGATGAGAAGACCGGCGTGATGATCGTCCGCCGTGCCATTGAAGAGCCTGTACGGCAGATTGCCCACAACGCAGGCCTGGAAGGCGCCGTCATCGTGGACAAGATCCGTCATTCCAAGAAGGGTGTTGGCTTTGACGCGCTGAATGAAAAATATGTAGACATGATCGAAGCCGGTATCGTGGATCCTACCAAGGTTACCCGCAGCGCGCTGCAGAACGCGGCCTCCATCGCGGCCATGGTACTGACCACCGAGACCCTGGTTGCGGACAAACCGGAACCGAAACCGGCTATGCCCCCCATGCCTCCCGGAGGGATGCCCGGCATGATGTAATCCGTTCCTGAGGAATCTGTTTTTCCACATAAGGATGAATTACAAAATTCAATAAAAAAATAAAAGACAGGCTGCAAAGAGTTTGCAGTCTGTCATTTTTTGTTGTGAGTTTGCAGTTGTATGGACAATTATTAAAACTATGGTCAGGCAGCAGTTACAAATCAGAAATCATTCTCCTGCTTGTCAAAGTAAGCGCATAAGCGGGAGCGGTTTTTAACATTATATTTTTGGTACAGCTTGGCCAGAGCTTTCTTTATGGTAATTTCTGCAAGGCCAAACTCTGCGGCAATATCCCGAATCTGTATTCCGTTGCGGAGCATGCGCACCAGCTTCTTCTCCCGGTCGGTGAGGCCGTTGTATAAATGGGAGTTACGGTGGGTCTTGTTTGCCTGCCGGATTGCCAGCATTTCCTCCGGAGGAACCCAGTCGGTAGTGATGGCAGTATGGAGATAGACCAGCTCCCATTCACAATCATCCGGCTTGATATCCTTGCGCCGGCGGAAAATAAACGTTGCATGCAGGCCTTCGTTTCTTGTTATTTCCCTGTCTTTCACATCTAAATTGCAGACTGCCTCGCACATCCAGTGTTCACTGCCAAGACGTTTCGTCAGATATTTTTCGTCGGTGACGACGCTGGGACGGAGATTGCCGGACGATTTGGTAAGGAAATACTGAAATTTCTTTTTCCCTTCTGCCTGCATGTTTCTGCCGGCACCCAGATAATATACATCCGGCGCCATCAGCGAAAACAGATAGTCTAA
>JAFZIG010000007.1 GCA_017554485.1 Acidaminococcaceae bacterium
GAAGGGCAGGAAATCGGCCTGCGTTTTCTGCAGCCCCGTTACTATCCGGCTAAAGAGCAGAAAGGAGGCAACGCATGAATATCGGAAAATCACGCAAAACGTCAGACTTAGCTGCTCTGGACGGCGCTACCTTCGGTCTGGATAAAGCCATGACCCTGGTCAGCTTTGTGCTGCTGTTCGTCATCGTCTTTATCCCTATTTTCATGATCGTATACAATGCGTTCTTCTTTGAAGGCAGATTTGACATTGAAATGTTCCAGAACGTGGTGTTCAGCAAAGACAACGTGGACGCCATGACCAACACCGTCATCATCGGGGTGGCCGTTACCTTCTTCGGAACGGTCGTCGGGCTGTTCTACGCCTGGCTGCTGGGCCGCAGCGACATTCCCTGCAAAGGCCTCATGCGGGCCCTGTTCATGATCCCTTACATGTTCCCCCCGTTCTTCGGCGCCATGGCCTGGGATATGCTTCTCTCGGGCCGCGGCGGTTATGTGAACACCTGGCTCATGAACGCCTTCAACCTGGAAACGGCGCCTCTCAATATTAACTCACTGTGGGGCATCATCTTCGTGGAAGTATCCTATTACTTCCCCTTTGTGTTCATGCAGGTTGTTTCCGCGCTGGAACGCATGGACCCGACGCTGGAAGAATCCGCCCGTATCGCCGGCGCCACCCAGGGCACGGTAATCCGTAAGATCACGATCCCGCTGGTGACCCCGGCCATTTCCGCCGGCGCGTTACTGATCCTGATCTCCTCCCTGGCACACTTCGGCGTTCCGGCCATTTTGGGTTTCTCCAAACAGATCTACACGCTGCCCACCGTAATTTACGCCTGCATCGACCGGGCAGGCGGCAGCTTCGAAGGCATCCGTCAGGGCGCGGCCCTCTCCATCCTGCTGGTATTCGTCGTGGCCATGGCGCTGATTTTGCAGAAAATCGTGCTCAGCTCCGGTTCCTTCGATATCATTAAAGGCAAGAGCATGCGTCCTACGCTGATCAAACTGCGGGGCGCCAAGTACCCGCTCCTGTTCTTATCGGTTATCACGCTGATCGTCATCGTGCTGGTCCCCCTGATCATGATCTTCCTGGAAGGCCTGGTCAAAGCCTACGGCCTGCCGCTGATACCGGAGAACTTCACCATGGAAAACTTCCGGAACCTGGCAACCAGCAAGGCGACCATGGACTCCATCCGGAATTCCCTGTTCCTGTCCATCTCCGCCGGCGTCATCTGTATGTTCCTGGGCGTTATGGTGGCCTATGTTGTTATTAAGATCAAACCTAAAGGGAAAGAAATTCTGGAAATGCTGTCCGTGCTTCCCTATTCCATTCCCGGCACCGTGCTGGCCATCGGCGTTATCCTGGCCTGGTCCGGCGCCCTGTGGGGCATCAGCCTCTACAATACCATCTGGATCATCCTGGTAGCCTACATGGCCCGTTACCTTTCCTTCTCCATGAAGAGCGCTTCCGCTTCATTGCAGCAGGTGCATCCGTCTCTGGAAGAAGCGGCAAGGGCCTGCGGCGCGTCTCATACGGAATCCCTGAAAGACGTTACGCTGCCGTTGATCCGTCCCGCCATGGTAGCAGGCTTCTTCCTGATTTTCCTGCCATCCATGCGCGAACTGACCACGTCCATCCTGTTGTACGGTCCTTACACCCGTACCCTGGGCGTGCAGATCTTCGCCCTGCGTGACTCCGGACAGATCCCTCAGGCATCCGCCCTGGCTGCCATCGCGATCCTTATCATCATCGTCTGCAACTTTATCGTGACCCAGATTACCAAAGACAGAAAGGGTGTGTAAAACATGGCTGAAGATCAGATTATCTTAAAACATGTAACCAAACGTTTTACCACCAAGACCCTGGGCACGGTAACGGCGGTAAACGATTTCAATCTCAACATCCACGAGGGCGAGTGCTTCTCGTTCTTAGGCCCCTCCGGCTGCGGCAAGACCACGACCCTGCGTATGATCGCCGGCTTCGAAGACTTGTCCGAAGGTGAGATCCACCTTTGCGGCCAGCCGGTCTCCATCAAAGAAAAGAATCTCTACGTTCCACCGGAACGGCGGGGACTGGGCATGGTGTTCCAGGCCTTCGCGGTCTGGCCCCACATGAACATCTTTGATAATGTGGCGTTCCCCCTGCAGATCAAAAAGGTGCCCCATGACGAAATTAAAAAACGGGTAAAGGAAGCGCTGCACCACACCAGTCTGGATGGCATGGAAGATGTGTATCCTTCCGACCTGTCCGGCGGGCAGCAGCAGCGAATCGCGTTAGCCCGGGCCATCGTCACCAACCCCAAGGTCATGCTGCTGGACGAACCCTTATCCAACCTGGATCCCAAACTGCGGGAAAGCATGCGTTTCGAGATCAAGGCCCTGCAGCGCAAATTCGGCTTCACCGTCATCTTCGTAACCCACGACCAGAGCGAGGCCATGGCTATCTCCGACCGGATGATGGTTTGCGACATGGGCAACATCATGCAGATCGACACGCCGTCCAACCTGTACAACAAACCGGTAAACCGTTTCGTGCATAATTTCCTGGGCCAGTCCACCTTCCTGCACGTAGTGCTGGATCACGGCCAGGTCTACGCCCGTGGCGATATGCAGAACCCGCTGCCTCTCACCATTCCGGAAAAGGCGGACAAAGAAATGGTGGTAGCCACCCGGCCCAACGCCATCGACCTGAACCGGGATCACGGTTTCAAGACGCACATTTACAGCCGCGTGTTCCTGACGGACACCGCCGAATACCTGGTGCCCATCGGCGACCAGCTGCTGAAGATCCAGACACCCCACCGCATCACCTTTGCCAAAGGCGAAGAATGCTACGTAGACTTCACCCACGTCATGTGGTATCCGGAAGAAGACGAAAGCGCCGAAGCGGAACGGGCAAAACGGCAGCTGGTGTAACAAATGCAGGCACACCTGTGTATAGTCGCCTCTGTATGTAGTATGAGTAGCGCAAACGTAATTTCCAAGTTATTGTAAAGTGATTCACACATAAAAACAACTGCGCTGTGTACCGGTTCTTTTCATGAACCGATCACAGCGCAGTGTATTTTTCGCAAAATCAGAGTAAAAAGTTATTTCAGTTTGTTAGCAGGATTCTGTAATCCTTCACTTTGCTCCCCCAAGAATGATCCGCTCGAATTCATTCGCAGGCAACGGACGGGAGAAATAGTACCCCTGAACGATATCGCACCCTGCATCCTTCAGCAGCTTCAGCTGACCTACGGTTTCCACACCCTCTGCAATTACGGGCACTTTCAGGTTGCGGGCAATGTCCACGATCAGTTCCACCAGGCGGAAATCCTGCTCGTTGCGCTCAATATTCCGGATGAAAGCAATATCCATTTTCAAAACGTCAATGGGCATGGAGGAAAGCATATTCAGGGAAGAATAGCCGGAACCGAAATCGTCCATTTCAATTTCATAGCCCTTGCCCCGCAGTTCTTCGATAACTTTTATCAGCTGTTCTGCGTTTTCAGTGTAGGCTGATTCGGTAACCTCCAGCTTCAGGTCCCTGCTGTTAAGTCCGTTCTTTTCCACAAGCCCGTCCAAAATAGAAGACAGGGCGGGATCAAAGACATCGACCCGGGAAAGATTGACGGATACCGGCAGGACCCTGCCGAGCCGGTCGCGCCAGGCAGCCATCTGCCGGACAGCTTCTTTCCAAACGTATTGATCCAGGATACTGATCTGGCCGCTCCGCTCAAGCAGGGGAATAAACTCGTCCGGACTAATCAGTCCCAGTTCCGGGTGGTTCCAGCGGACAAGAGCCTCGGCGCTGGCCAGTTCCGGCTGTTCCGCCTGGATATTATATTTGGGCTGGTAATACACTTCCAGTTCCTGCTTCTCCAGTGCGCGGCTCAAGTCGTTCAGAAGCCGCTGGTCGCGTTCTTCCCGCTGTTCCATGACAGCATCATAGATTATGGCCTTGTGTATGTAAGCGCCGCGGTTTGTGTTACAGGCTGTACGGGCACGGTCAAACTCCAGCATAGGTTCTACGCCCTTCTGGCAGTGTTTCACCCCCATACGCAGCGAAATACTGGCATTGCGGAACTGGCTGTTCAGTTTTGCCTGGAACCGTTCGAACTGGGCCTGCCAATCTTCCCTGCGGGGACAGTAGATATCAAAACGGTCCGCCTCAAAACGGCAGGCGATACCCCCCGCCTCCTTCGCAAAACTCTGTATTTCATTACCCAGCGCGCGCAGGACGTCGTCACCGAAATCCCACCCGTGCAGGGCGTTAACAGAATGGAAACGTTCGATATTCATGACCACCGCATCCATTGGCGTTTCAGGATGCTCCTGATTCAGCCGGTTAGCATAGACCTTGAAGAAGTTCCAGCTATAAAGGTTAGTAAGACGGTCGTGTTCCGCCTCGGCAATAATCTCGCGGCCTTCCGCAGCCTGAGCTTCCGCACGCATATTCCGCATCTGCAGCCACATGAGCAGGGCAGCAATAATAGCAGCAGCGGCTATAACCAGAGCCATGTTATCCCGCAGGAACTCCCCGAAAGTGACCTTTGTATCCTTTAAGGCATATTTGGTCAGGGAAGAATTCAGCGTAGCGCGGGGATAGATATGGTTGATCTTGTTAAGGATCGAATACAGGCAGTCGTCTTTCCGCCGGACAGCAAAAGACATATCCATAGCCTGTCCGGTAACAAGGGCCGTAAGTTTATATTTTGCCAGCCGTTCATTCTCGCGGTTGAGGCGGTAATTGCTAAGCAGCATACAGTCAGCCTTTCCGTCGGCCACTGCCTGGTAACCTGACGGACCGTCCGGATAAATGGCTGCTTTCCATTTGGGGAAATGATCCTTCAAAAAAGTTTCATTACCGTAATCTCCCCTGACGACGGCCACGGTCATTTCCCGGTCCGGGGAAAGGCCCTGTTTATCTGCCGTCCTCATACCGGCGTACATCATCGTACTGATCAGCGGATTTGTTATTACAACATCTCGTTTTTCGGCATCGAAAGTGCTGAGGTTAACGGGGAACACGCAGTCAATCTCACCCTTTTCCAGAGCCTGCAGGGCATCCTCTGTGGACTCAAAGGGACGGGTTTCAAAATTCAGTTTCGCATTCTTTTCCGCGTTCTCCGCAAAAGCAAGATAATCTGCCAGGGCGCCTGTGAGCGACTTGCGTTCTTCATTATAGTCGCTGAACGGAAGGAAATTACTCTTATATCCTACACGGATAACGCCATGCTGGGAGATCCATTCCCGTTCCTCGGTACTGAGAAACCGGTTGACGGCGCTGGCCTTATGGAACCTTGCTGTCATATCCTGATTGAAATCCCGGTTTTCCTCAAATAAGCGGTTCATGGCGGCATCCAGATCCTGCTTGATGTCAGGACGGTTTTTGTTGATGCCGAAGAAAGACTCCGCAAACCCAATCTTGCACACGGGCACTATGTCGGCAGAGTAGCCGTAAGTATCCAGGGTCACCAGCATATCGATCTCGCCCTTGGCCAGCATCTCCAGCATTTTGGGAGTCTTCACTGATAATTCTATGATTTCCGGATGAACGTCATGTTTTTCCGCCCATTTTCGGAAGAGTTGCGCCTGGATGCTGTTCTTGTTTACCCCCAGCCTCTTCCCGTTAAAGGTAGAAAAATCGTCCGGTTTGATCTCGGTATTGTTGGGGGCGATAAAGACGTGGTAACCTTCCGAGCCCATAGGTTCGGCAGAATACAAAATTTTCTCCGCCCGTTTCGGAGTATAGGATACATCGCTCAGCAGGTCAATCTCGCCCGCTATCAGTTTTTCCAACAGCTGCGACCAGCTGCCTTCCACATACTCATACTTCCAGCCTGCATAGGTAGCGACGCGCTGCTGGTATTCGTAACCGTAGCCTGAAACCCGTCCGAATTTATCCGTACGGTGGAAAGCCGATTCATAGAAACCGACCCGTACGACTTTCTGCTCCTTTTCATTCGCATATACTGTGAAGGCTGCCATCACACTCAGCACGATCATCATGCACAGAACCAGCCATCGTATCCATTTATTACAGCGCATACCTATCAACCCCTCAGTCCTGCTATATGTTATACATTATTATTTTGCTGTATCAGAGTATACTATCCCAAGATATCAAATTACTTAATTATTATAACACGGTTTATGGAATCTTTCCATACTGAATTCAAATAATAATAGCCACGCAGGCTTTAAACCCGCATGGCTATTGGATTTTTTTGGTGGCCCCGGAGGGATTCGAACCCCCGACCTTTTGGTTCGTGGTATCCTAAAGTCTATATATTGTAGTCAGAACTGTAATTACAATACTATATATTGTTTTATGCGTCAAATAAAACCCATGAATTTAAGCATTATTTATGGTTTGGGCAACTTTTGGGCTACCTTTATTATCACCAACAACTATCACATGTTGCTTTCCTTTGATGTAGGCTTAGTATTTATAACATTCTCAACCCAGTTTAATATAGTCTCACTGTCAGCCAGTGCCTTTTTCACCTGAACTTCATCCACTTCAATTTCATTCGGGTATCTAGGTGCTACACCAAATTTTGTCAGAGAATTCGCTATTACCAAACCACCCTTTAAGAAGCCATACCGTTCAGTTGGTCATAAAGTAAAATACCATTTCTTTGGACTTCACCTTCAACCATCAAAGAATGTTTTGACTTTCCTTTACGTTCAAACCTTGAGTTTGTACCGACGACGATATCCACAGGCCGCTTTTTCACATACATAACTGCATCATATGCTTTATCTGTAGTATCGCTAACATTACGACCATCTTCAATTACCAAATAGAAATCATAATCGCTTTCGTCTGTATATGTTCCGTCTGCAAAAGATCCAAACAAAATAACCTTCAACGGATTTACTTGCGAAACAAAACACTTTGTAATTTCTTTAATGTTATCCATAGTTTCACGATCCGTAATGTGAGATAAACTTTCAATACCTGTCACGATATCGCCTCCTTTCTAAGGTATTTATGTTTATAGACTATTATCCCGTATACATTATAATCTAAAAACACGGGATTAGCAAATTCATATATGGAAATAACACAGAACATGAGACTATTTTTAATAAAATCATTTTTGCATTCTCAGAAGAAAATGAATAAGAAACAAAAAAAGAGCCACAGCCAGATTTTATTGAACCTGAGTGGCTTTGCTGTTTTCGTGAAGATGTTATTTACGATTTGCTTTCTTAAGTTTTCCTCTTAAAGGATGTCGTATTAGATTCTGTTTCTCCTTTTCAAAGAAAAATGCTACAGACTTATGGATGTATTTATCCCTAACTTCATCAGCAGCAACATGACCTCCATCATCTATATTTTTAAGTTGAACCAAGACAATGAAGATGTCCGTTTATATATTAACTCTTTTATTTATGATCACCATTCATATTCAATTAAATTTATCAATAGAGCGAATGAGGCTCTTTCCGCAGAAGAGCTGGAAAGAATTGTTAATTCTGTTAAGTTTTAAGAATATGACACTAAAACCGCAAATTAAAAAACCGACCGGGCTTTAACCTCCCGATCGGATTCTTTATGCATATTAACTTATCTGAAACAAAAATATTTAAGCTTTTCTTTTCTTATGGTACTCTTCAATTACTGCCACAAAATCAGCAGATTCTTTCAGCAGTTCTGCCACCTCATCCTTAGTGAATTCAAAATGGTCGTCATAATCGCTACTGGATCTGCTGTTAAACAAATCGGTTATTGTATCGGAGATATCTGCTGAAAACACTCCTGTCTTGATGTATTCTTTTCTGAAATATGATATGACACCTGCGTGCTTGGCAAAATCCTTACCTTCCAGAATCAACACTGAACGTATGGCATGAAACACAGCATAGTATGCCCGGTTAACAGCGCCTCTTTCATCATTGATTTGAAGTAACGCCTCTGCAGATATAAGGCATTGTTTGGCCTGGCTTAACCGTAGTTCTGATAAGGTTTCTCTTTCAGGAAGCATAGATAATCACCCCGTCCTTCTCGATATTCTGGTAGAACGGCGTCACTGCCATCCATTCCTCATATGCTTTCTTATCAATCAGGAACATGGACAACAGCACATCATGTTTTAAACCTATTCTGCTGAACACTCTGTTCACCTCACGGCGAAGCTTCCTGTTTTCTTCAGCACTTAAATCCGTAAGCACCAAAATGTCCACATCGGATTCACCAGAGTTGTCACCACGGGCGTATGAACCGTATAATACAATTTTGTCCAATCTGTTGCCCAGCAATCCGTGAATGTTTTCTGCTAATTCATCAAGAACAGATGCTAATGCTTCGCGCTCCATGGTTTCACCTCCTGTTCTGTTCTTTGGTTAAATTATACACTGTTTTAATAAACAGGGCAATAATTACATGCTGCCAAATCAAACAGAGTTTCTGGGGTATAGCGGAATTTCATTCCTTGGTCCCCAAACGCTCCAACACTTCTTCTTCCGTAAACCAGTCTGCTTCGGTCTTTATGCTGTCTTCTCCTTTTTTCAACTCTAACATCAGCTGCGCAATAGCCTGTTGCCTTAATGCGTCTTAACTTTTTTTAATCAATGGCTACGTTATAGCTACGTTTTGCTTATACGACGCAAAATAAAAACAACCATGTAGGCTTGAAACCCGCATGGTTGCTTAATTTTCATTGGTGGCCCCGGAGGGATTCGAACCCCCGACCTTTTGGTTCGTAGCCAAACGCTCTATCCAGCTGAGCTACGGAGTCACATTAGCGCTGTTTTCAACAGCAAAGCTATTATAACTAAAATAACAGGGATTGTCAACACCTTTTACCGGAAAAATACGGTTTTCCTGAAATTCTTTAGCTGTAGCTAAATTTTTACAAAAACAGGCAAACTGTAAGCCGTCATTTTGTGCTTCGCAGCCAGCAGACTTCTCATGGTTACCGTATCCTTACCGGCGTAAAGCCCTGCGTGTCACAGGAAACCAGTTTATAGGAACAGCCGTCCCGTTCACCCTCAAAAACCGCAGCCGCCCCTTCCACGCCGTGAATGTGGCCAAACACACAGGTTTTCACCTCGTATTCGTCAATAATCTGTTTGAATACGGAATTCTCTTCCGCCAAATAAAACGGCGGATAATGGAGCGCTAATATGAAATCTTCATAACCTTCATTTTTTGCCGCGTCCAACGAAGCTTTTATACGCAGTTCTTCGTGGCGAAGTATACTGTCGTCCGTTTCCGGATTGTAGCCGTCACAGACAGGCGTCAGCCAGCCACGTGATCCGCAGATGGCAAGTCTGGCATCTTTCATGTTTACAGGGTAAAAATTATTCTGCAGAAAGAAGAAAGCATCGCCTGTTGCCTGTTTCATTTTGGTAAGACCGGTCCACCAGTAATCGTGATTACCCCGCAGCACTACCTTTTTACCGGGAAGCTCCGCAACGTACCGCAGGTCGTCCTTTACTGCGTCAGATAACTTCATTGCCCAGGAAATATCTCCGCACAAAACCACGATGTCCTCCGGCGCAACTGCCTTCTTCCAGTTTTCAATGATATGCTGCCTGTGATTATCCCAGTGCTCCCCGAACACAGTCATGGGCTTTGCTTCAGGAACGCCGGAAAAGTGCAGATCTCCTATGGCGTAAATATGCACGTCCTTCTCCCCCGGTAACTTTTTAACATCGAGCAAACATTCTTTGCGATTTTTGCCTTCGCATTTTATCTTGTTACCATTGTATCACAAATCGCAACGAAACAACAATCCTTTGGAACATGCTGAAACGCTGTATCTTCTCCTTCGCATCAGGTACATATTTTTTTCACATTTTTGCCTGATTTTCGTTACAATTTCTTTTGACCTTTTCCTTATAATGAAACCGGTCCGGCAGAGATGCTTGTCCGGTCCCTCTCGATAAACTTTATGATATGCGTATACACGCACGGAAAACGGCTGACCCCGCAGCAGCTTTGCACCCAGATAGCTGCCACAGCTTGTTTTCTGCAATTAGATATGATTCAGGAGGAACAACAATGGACGCACAGACCAGATTGGAAATTCAGAATTTGACAGAACAGCAGCAGCAATATGTGATACAGACGCTGCCTGTAAAAGAAAAGACCCTTTCGTCCGCTTATATTTTCTGGGTACTCTTTGGAGCGCATTACTTTTATTTAAACAAACCATTTAAAAACATCTTTTTGTGGGCGCTGTGTTACATTTACATCGGTTTTGTCTGGTGGATTTTTGATCTTTTCCGTATGAAAAGTCTGGTTGCCGAATGCAACCGGGAAATCGCCAAACAGGTAATCCACGACGCGATCCTGCTTTATCCCAAACCCCAGAAAGTACACGGCCAAACCATCGACGCAGAATTTGAAGAAAGCAAAAAATCAGCATGAGCCTGAAAGGTGGGAACAGAATTACCCTATTACAAAAACCGGCATCAGTTTATTGTACTGATGCCGGTTAATCTTTTTAAGGAAATTCTGATTAAATGAGTTTGTGCTGTCGCTTGGAAACAAATCAGCAGTTGATTACATCTCCGCGCTGTCAAACAGCAGGGTCACGGGCCCGTCGTTTACGGAATGCACCTGCATGTCAGCGCCGAATTCCCCGTGCTCCACTGCAAAGCCTCTGGCACGGCAGGTTTCCATAAACTTTTCATACAGGGGAATGGCCAGTTCCGGTTTCGCCGCATGGGAAAAGCCCGGACGCCGTTTTTTTAAATCGGCATAAAGGGTGAACTGGGAAATAACTAAGATGGAGCCGCCCACCTGATCCAGGCTCAGGTTCATCTTTCCGTTCTCGTCTTCAAAGACGCGGCAGTTACAGATTTTTTCCGCCAGCTTATCCGCAATGGCTTCTGTGTCTTCCGGCCCGATTCCCAACAGGATCAGGAAACCTTTTTCAATTTTTCCGGCGGTCTGTCCTTCAATTACAACAGACGCTTCTTTTACTCTGGTAACAACTGCACGCATCGAATCTGCCCCCTATTATATCCTTTTCTGCCAAACCTTATGCATAATTATTACGAAATACGGGTCTTCAGCTCATTCCTGGGCTTTCTCTGTAAAACGATTCCCCAACCGCAAATTGCAATTGGGGAATGAGGTCACTATTATTATATTACCATGCGCTGAGAATGCTTCCCTTGAAATGGTCAAGGATAAATTTCTTGTTCTCGTCTGAACGGTACACTTTTTCAATCTGTTTGATCCGCGGATCGTTAAAGTTCTTTTCGGTTGTAACAAAAATATTTACATACGGGTTTTCCGCGCCTTCCACAATGATTGCATCTTTTAAGGGATTCAGCCCCGCAGGCAGTGCGTAGTTAACGTTGATGCAGGCAATCGTCACGTCCTTAATGCTTCTGGGAATGCCGGCCGCGTCCAGTTCCTGGAATTTGAAATTATGTTTATTCTCCACAACATCCGTTAATGCGGTTACGGAATTGGTTTTGTCTTTTACTTTGATCAGGCCCGCGTTATCCAGCATCAGCAGGGCGCGGCCGCCGTTGGACGGATCGTTGGGAATGGCAACCGTCGCGCCGTCCGGAATGGGCTCGCCTTTTTTCACTTTGGTAGAATAGACGGCCATCGGGAAAATTACGGTCTTAAAGCATTCCTTCAATTTGAAGCTGGGCTCTTTCTTCAGGGTCGCTGCCAGATAGGGCGCGTGCTGCATGCTGTTGGCAAACAGTTCACCCTGGTTCAGGGCCACATTGGGCGTTACGAAATCGTTGAATTCCACAACTTCGATCTTCAGTCCCTGTTTTTCCGCCAGCTTCTTTACGTTATCCATAATTTCCGCATGCGGACCTGCGGTCACGCCGATTTTAATGGGTTTATCCGCTGCCGGTGCTTTCTTCTCCTCTTTTTTGTCTCCGCCGCCGCAGCCCGTCAGGCTGATTGCCAGCAGAGCTGTCGCCAGAATCAGAGAAACTTTTTTCAAAAACATAATTAAATCCCCTCCATTATCCTTTTCTTCTCATATCATATTCAAAAAGTATGATATAGAACTATTATTTCAAATTATAACCAACTTTATTATTCTGTCAACAAGTTTTATTATTTTATTGGAATATTTTTATGAAAAAGAAATATCAGCGATAAATTGTATATAATCTTACACAACTTTTGAATCCGGCAACCTTCTGAGATCACTATCATTTTATTCTTCCAAAGGGCTGCTTCAACCGGTATTCTTCCGGTATATGGTCGTCCCGGCTCCATTCCGTAATGACCGCCTTGCCGTCACTGTCCGCTTCTACAATGTTCAGGGCAGCATTACCGATGGGATGCTGCCATACATCATCCAGCGGGATTCCTGCAACAGTCAGCAGAATGCTGCTGATGCACATCATGTGGGAAACGATCAGCACAGTTTTTCCCTCGTGATTCCTGACAATTTCCCAAAAGGTTTTCCAGGCCCGCTTCTGCGTTTCCACATAAGGTTCCCCACCTTTGAGACGGATTTGCGTGGGCGCAGTACGCCAGATATCATACCAGCCGGGATATCTTTCGTCAATCTCCGAGACCAGCAGTCCTTCCCATTCACCGATTCCCATTTCCCGCAATCCCTCTGTGGGATAGATAGGTATCTCCCTGTCACCCCGGATAATCTCGGCAGTTTCCACCGCCCGCTGCAAAGGGCTGGTATAAATGGCGTCAATTTCCATGTCTTCCAGGCCGTTTTTTGCAAAACCGGCCTGCTGTCTTCCTGTATCATTCAGGGGTATATCCGTAAGTCCCTGGAAACGGTGAAGTACATTCCATTCCGTCTCCCCGTGGCGTATTAAAATAACGGTGGTTTTCATTTCAAGTCCTTTATAGCACAACATTGAAACCGAAATTACGACAAAGCAGGTGATTCTCCGAAATTAGGAAAACCACCTGCTGTTTTTTCCCTTAAGAATTGCGTAGAAGTAAACTGAATCGTAGCTGATGAATGGTTCTGGCATCCATCGGCAGTTATTTCACTGCTTCCGCGAAAGCCTTACCGTACTGGCGGCATTCTTCCATATGGGCTTCATCCGGTACCCACTGGCAGCGGATCCCGTCATTCACCACGGCAAACCCTGCACCCTGCAGCAATTCCGTCATCAGCTTTACCGCTTCGCCGCTCCAGCCGTAACTGCCAAAAGCCGCAGCCTTTTTATTTTTAAATTTCAGGCCCCGGATCAGCTCCAGCATGCCGCCGATAGAATAGGCGAAGCCGTAATTAATCGTAGGAGAACCAACCAGGATCGCTTTGGATTTAAAAACTTCCGTGGCAATATCGCTTTTATCTTCTTTGGCCGCGTTCATCAGCTTGATGACAACGTCCGGGTCAGCCTGACGGATGCCTTCCGCGATGCACTCCGCCATACGCCGGGTGGATTCCCACATAGTGTCATATACGAAGGTGATCTGGTTTTCCTGGTAATTGGCCGCCCATTTCTGGTAAGTCTCCACGATCTGCATGGGGTTATCCCGCCAGATGATACCGTGGCTGGGACAAATCATGTCCACCGGCACGTTCATGTCCAGGATTTCTTTGATTTTACGCGTTACCATGGGGCTGTAGGGATTCAGGATATTAACATAATACTTCATAGCTTCACTGTACATTTCATGGGTGTCAACCTTATCATTATACAGTTCTTCGCTGGCAAAATGCTGGCCGAAGCCGTCATTGCTGAACAAAATGTTTTCCCCGGTCATGTAAGTAAACATGGTATCCGGCCAATGCAACATGGGTGCTTCAATAAAAACAAGTTTGGAGTCACCCAGGTCCAGCGTGTCGCCGGTCTTTACGTTCACAAAATTCCAATCCTGATGATAGTGCCCCCGGATGATGCCCTCACCCTTTTTAGTACAGTAAATGGGAACATCCGGAATCTCCCGCATCAATGCGCATAATGCACCGCTGTGATCGATCTCATTGTGGTTCATGATCACATAATCGATCTTTTTCAAATCAATCGTTTCTTTTAAGTTATTTACATATTCTTCGTCGTAGGGTTTCCAGCAGGTATCGATCAGGGCCGTCTTTTTGTCCTGCACCAGGTAGGAATTATAGGAAGAACCTTTGTAGGTAGACAGTTCGTGTCCGTGGAAATACACCAGTTCCCAGTCGATCTTTCCTACCCAGGTAACTTTATCGGTAATTTTCTTTGCCATGCAAGGACTCCTTTCAAACTTATCTGTGGCCGCGGAAATAGTTTAAGGCAACATCCGGGAATAAGGCGTAAGACAACACATCTTCCACACTGAGGCCGGGATATCCTGCTTCATCCAGCCGGTCACGCATAGCCTTAAGCTGCGGCTTAATGTCGTCGGCCGGGCGGTGATCGATCACCGGATCGTCTCCGATAGCCAGCTTCTGCACTTCCGGGTTAATCGGGCCGGCGGTTTTGCCGTAACGGCCGCGAATCAGTTCTTTTACTTCCCGTGGAATCATTTTGTAGCGGCCCATTGCCACATTCATGACGGCCATGGAACCCACGATCTGGCTGGTAGGCGTAACCAGGGGCGGATAGCCCAGGTCTTTCCGTACCTGGGGCATCTCTTTCAGCACTTCATCCAGCTTGTCGCCGATGCCCATGCCTGCCATCTGGCTGCGCAGGTTGGACAGCATGCCGCCGGGGATCTGGTACAGCAGCACTTTGGGATTGACGTTAAAGTTCGGGTTCACGTGGAACTCATTTACGATTTTGCTCTTGACACCGGTGAAATATTCCGCCAGCTCATTTAATGTTTCCAAATCCAGCCCTGTATCCCGGGGGCTCTCCTGCAAGGTGGCCACCATGGCTTCCGTACAGGGCTGGCTCGTGGTTCCCGAGAAGGGGGCCAGAGCCGTATCCAGGATATCTACACCGGCTTCCGCCGCTTTCAGCGCTGTCATGTGACCCAGACCGGTGGTACAGTGATTATGCAATTCCAGCGGAACTGTAATTTCCTTTTTTAACGCTTTAATCAGCTTTTCCGCGCCATAGGGACTCAACAGGCCCGCCATGTCTTTAATGCAGATGGAATCCGCCCCCATCTGTACCATTTCTTTAGCTAAACGCACGAAGTCTTCCGGTTTATGATAAGGGCTGGTAGTGTAGACCAACGCTCCCTGCATATGAGCCCCGGCCTTCTTGCCTGCCTTAAAGGAAGTTTCCAGGTTTCTCGTATCATTCAGCGCATCAAACACACGGATGATGGAAACGCCGTTCTCCACACTCTTTTTGACGAACTCGGACACTATGTCGTCCGCATAATGGTTATAGCCTAATAAATTCTGGCCCCGCAGCAGCATCTGGATCGGTGTGTTCGGCATCCGGTGCCGCAAAATCCGCAGGCGGCCCCAGGGGTCTTCGTCAAGGAAACGCAGGCAGGCGTCAAAGGTCGCGCCGCCCCAGGCCTCAATAGCGTGATAGCCCACCGCATCCAGTTTTTCCAGAACCGGGATCATATCCTGTACCCGCATCCGGGTCGCCACTAACGACTGGGGGCCGTCCCGCAATACAGTTTCCGTAATCTGCAAGGGTTTTGCGTCTGTCATCGTAACACTCCTTTACTGAACTCCACATAACAAATATTTTAATTTCACCAAACATTACATTCATTGTTTAATCTTGCCACATTATTATATCATAGAAAAATCGTTATGTATACATAATACAATGATAATAATTCCTGATTAATAAAAAAATAATTTTTTCAAAAAGCCTGATTTCAAGACTGATTTGCAAAAAAGTTTCCCTGTTATTCATACGTAATTCAATTATTAAATTAAAATATCCTAATAAAAAAGACTGCGGAACTGAACCGCAGCCTTTAATAAAAGAATAACAGCTGTCGATATTATGCTTTCTGTTTTTCAGCCCGGTTGATGGCGCACAGGATACCCAGCAGGGAAGCCACAACGATACCGCTGTGGATGCCTACGCCGAAAATGTGATTCCCGTCCGGTTTCTGAAGTTCGATATAGCATATAGCCTTGGCATTGGAGCCGACACTGATAGCATGTTCGTCGTAGTTGATAAACTGATAGCCGGTTACGCCTACTTTAGTCAGCGCGTTAAAGAATGCGTCGATAGGACCGTTGCCTCTGCCCATCACATCGATCTTATTGCCGTCCACCGCAATAACGCCGGTAAAGAGCGTGGGATTGTCCGCTTCGGTATCTTCCGCAGACTGTTTTGCATACATAAAATGACGCTCAACCAGTTCGTATTTTCCTTTCAGGTCCACAAACTCCTTGTTGAACAGGGAAACAATCTGCACTTCATTCAGCTCATCGCCGTACGCGTCCGCCGCAGCTTTGACAATGTCGCCGAACTCAGGCTGCATGGCCTTGGGCATGCGGTAGCCTTTCGCCTGTTCCAGCACATAGGCCGCGCCGCCCTTGCCGGACTGGCTGTTGATACGGATGATGGGATCATACTGGCGGCTGATGTCTTCCGGATTGATGGGCAGGTACGGAACCTCCCAGTATTCCGTGCCGGTATTCTTCATATAATCAAAGCCTTTTTTGATAGCGTCCTGATGGGAACCGGAAAAGGCGGTGAAAGCAAGCTGTCCGGCATAAGGCTGCCGGGGCGGGATTTCCATCTTGGTGCACTCCTCATACACCCTGCCGACCGATAAAATGTCGTGGAAGTCCAGTTGCGGGTCCACACCCTGGGTGTACATGTTCAGCGCCACCGTGACGATATCCAGGTTACCGGTACGTTCCCCGTTGCCGAAGAGGCAGCCCTCGATCCGTTCCGCTCCTGCCAGCAGGCCCAGTTCCGCGCAGGCCACGCCCGTGCCCCGGTCGTTATGAGGATGCAGGCTGATGATGGCCGCTTCCCGGTTGGGCAGATGCTTGATAAAATACTCAATCTGGTCCGCATAGGTATTGGGCGTGCACATTTCCACCGTGGCCGGCAGGTTGATGATGACAGGGTTTTCTTTCGTGGCGCCCAGCGCTTCCATAACTTCATGGCAGATGCGTACGGCAAAGTCCTGTTCTGTTCCCGTATAACTTTCCGGGGAATATTCATAGCGGATGTTCATGCCGCTGCGGGCCACTTCCTCTTCCGTCAACTGGCGGATCAGTTTCGCCCCTTCCACCGCGATGTCCACGATGCCGTCCATGTCCTTCTGGAAGACGATCTTGCGCTGCAGCGTTGATGTAGAATTGTAAAAATGAATGATTACGTTTTTCGCGCCCTTGACAGATTCAAAAGTCTTCTTGATCAGCTCCGGCCTGGCCTGCACCAGCACCTGCAGATAAACATCGTCCGGCACCAGGTTCTGTTCGATGAGAGTACGTATAATTTCATATTCCGTTTCCGAAGCCGACGGAAACCCGATTTCAATTTCTTTAAAGCCGACATCGATCAGCATACGGAACATGCGCAGCTTTTCATGGAGCTGCATAGGCGTCACCAGCGCCTGGTTGCCGTCCCGCAGGTCTACACTGCACCAGATTGGTGCTTTGTCAATAATCTTTTCAGGCCATTCGCGATGTTCCAGCGGAATCTGTGCAAAGGGGATGTACTTCTTCAACGGTGCTTTCATTGCCTTCTCCTCTTTTCTTCCCTATATTATTAAGAAACAATGATTTTGTCGATAATTATAACAATAAGCCAAGGATAAGTCAAACCGAATTATTTGACCTGATGCGCTTTTTTTCATATAATTTATAAAACGTAATCGAAATAATTTACAACAATACACAATAACTGCATAAGGAAGTGTTTATTTTTTTATGTTTTACGAAAACGAACTGTACCATTATCTGGCTTTATTATTCTTTTTCCTGTGCGCCTCCGCGTTTTATTCTGCCTCGGAAACCGCCCTGTCCACGGTAAACAGGATCCGCATAAAAAATCTGTCCCGCAACGGGGATAAAAATGCGGCAGGTATTTTAAAACTGCTGGATCATTTTGATGAAGTGCTGTCCACGATCCTGGTAGGAAACAACATAGTGAATATCGGTACCGCCTCCATCGCCACCCTGCTTTGTATCAAGCTTCTTGGTGATAACAACAGCGTATCCATCACTACAGCCTTGACCACTATCGTAATCCTTATCGTAGGAGAAATTTCACCCAAAAGCCTGGCAAAAGAATACCCCGAAAAATTTCTGCTGACATTCCATAAAGTATTATGGTGGAATACCAGACTGTTTACCCCCTTGAACTATCTGTTCAAAAAACTGAAAGATCGTCTCCGTCATATGATCTCCGGCAAGGAAGCTGCAAAGCCGACCCTCACGGAAGCCGAACTGAAAGTGATGGTGGACGAGGTCGAAAATGAAGGCACTATCAGCGAAGAGGAAAGCGACCTGATCAAATCAGCCATCGAGTTCAACGACATCCGGGTCCGTGAGATTTACACGCCACGGGTGGACATGGTGGCCTGCAACATCACCGACAGCAACGCGGAAATCTACCGGCTGTTTACGACGAATCATTTTACCCGTATCCCGGTGTTTGATGAAGAAGAAGACAATATCATAGGCCTGCTGCACTCCAGGGATTTTTATGATTCGTATTTAAAAAATCCGAAATTCAATCTAAAGTCTATCATTAAGAATATCGCGTACGTACACCGCTCCACGAAAATTTCCCTGCTGCTGAAGAACCTTCAGCACAATAAGCTGCAGATGGCCGCTGTCATTGACAGTTACGGAAGCGTAGCCGGCATCGTCACGATAGAAGATATTATGGAAGAACTGGTAGGCGAAATCTGGGACGAGCACGATGACGCGGTCTCTGTTTTTCACAAACTGGGAAACCGCAGATATCTTGTTTCCTGCGACAGCAATTCCCGCAATGCCAGCCTCCGGGATCTGTTTGAGTACATCCAGCTCGATTTTGACCTGTACAATCTGGAGAACCAGTCCATCAGCGGCTGGGTCATCGAGTCATTGGGCGAGATTCCCAAGAAAGGCGACTCCTTCACCTATCAGGACCTGCATGTGGAAGTGGCGAAAGTAGATCAGCACCGGCTGAAGAAGATTATCGTGACGCATGTTGTGAATAATAAGAAAGTGTAAACAAAAAAAGCAAAAGCGTACAAGGTTTAAGCAAAACGTCGGGAGTGTTTGTTAAAATTCCATGAGATGAAATGTGCCGCAGCGGCGAGACTGTCTGAGGGGCGAAGCCCCGAGTTTCGAAGCCGCAGGCACATGAGTCCATGGAATAACAAACACGTACGGTTTTGCGAAATCTTGTACGCTTTTTAGTTTTTATTTATTCGTTGGCGCGTTATATCCAAAATGCAGACGGAAGAGTTTCCGCAGCCAGTCCACAACGATGATGGAAACGGCGCAGAGCAGGACAAAGCTCCACTCCTGCCCGTTCAGGGGCGCCGTGCGAAGTACGCTGCCGCCAAAAAGCGTCAGCAGGAACTGGATTAAAACGATACCGCCCATGACCTGGAGAAAGCCCGGATTATCCGTAATATGGTCCAGCAGATCCGGTCCTTCCACCCTGACGTTAAACCCGTTGGCCACCGCCATGAAAATATAAGCGCAGAAAAAGCCGGTGTATGTATAGATATGATCCGGCGCGTCGCGGAAAAGAGAATCCACCCAGGGACTCTTATAAAACGCAATCGCCACCAGGGTCATCCACAAGCCGCTGATTACGATGGTAGACATCATTCCTTTGGAAACAATGGGACCGCCCCGCTCCTTCGGTTTTTCCTGCAAATATTTTTCCAGCGCAGGCTCGCCGCCAAAGGCTAATGCAGCCAGCGTGTCCATTACCAGGTTGATCCACAGGATCTGGATGATCGTCAGCGGTTTTTCCACGCCGATAAAAGGCGCGATAAAGTTGATCAGCACAGCTGAAAAATTAATGGACAGCTGAAACGTAATAAATTTGCATATCGAATTGTAAATGGTGCGACCATACAGGATAGCTTGTTTGATGGAAAGGAAATTGTCGTCCAGAATGACGATGTCACCGGCTTCTTTGGCAACTTCGGTGCCGCTGCCCATGGCAAAACCCACATCCGCCCGTTTCAGGGCCGGGGAATCGTTGACACCGTCACCGGTCATCCCCACTACCAGGTTCATTTCCTGGGCAATAGTCACCAGACGCAGCTTATCCAGGGGCAGCGCACGGGATACTACACGGAGGAAGGGCAGATTGAGTTTTACTTCTTCATCCGACATTGCTGCCAGTTCCTGGCTGGTCCACACCTGATCCTCAGGCCGCCGCAGCAACCCGGCGTCTTTGGCTATAGCCACTGCAGTTTCTTTTCGGTCCCCGGTAATCATAACGATCTGCACGCCGGCTTCATGCACTTTTCTGATTGCTTCCACCGCTTCCGGACGTACTTCATCACGGATAGCCAGAATGCCTACCAGCGCCAGTCCCTTTTTCGGCAGTGCCGAACCGGGAACGATTCCCCGGCAGGTACACAAAGCCAGCATACGAATGGCCCGTCCCGCCAGTTCCAGCATCCTTTCATCCAGAGACTGCTTCATCGCTTCCGTAAAAGCAAGGCGGCGCCCTTCTCCGTCCCAGTAATATTCACACAGGGGAAGCAGGTTTTCCGGCGCGCCTTTGGCCAGTGTATATTCCCGGCTGCCCTGCACTCCTGCAAAAGAATACTTGTTAGCACTGTTAAATGGCACAAAGGTACTCCGCAGGGGAAGGCCCACAGCACGGTAATCGCCAATATAACGGCTCAATGCCTGCTCGGTGATGTTTCCGCCCAAAATCTTCCCGTCTGCCACCGCTGCCGAAGTATTAAGGACCACATTCTCATAGGTAAATTCTTTTATGGTGCGCGGCAGCTTTTCAAAAGAATCGTATTCTTTCCTGTCACCTGTGATAAAACCGACGACCTCCAGCTTCCCTTTGGTGATAGTACCCGTTTTGTCGGTAAACAACAGGTTTAAACTACCTGCCGTTTCAATCCCGTTCAGCTTGCGGACCAGTACATGGTCGTCCAGCATCTTCCGCATATTCAGGGAAGAAACGATGGCAATCATCAGGGGCAGTCCTTCCGGCACGGCCATAACGATGATGATGACAGCCAGGATCAGGGCCTGCACCACATCGCTGAGGACCTGGGCCGTATTGGCAACATAAAGAGACCATCCGCCCGCCAGAAACATCTTGTGCAGCAGCACCGCGATAAAAATCAGCAGGCCTCCCGCATAGCCGAAATAACTGATCTTGTCTGCCAGGTTCTTCAGTTTCAGCTTCAGCGGGCTGTCCCGTTCCACTTCCTTCAATTCCTGCGTCAGTTGCCCGTAGACGGATGCGTCGCCGATTTTCTCCGCCCGCATCAGGCCCTGTCCTTCTACCACGACAGAACCGCGATACAGACAGTACGGATTCAGAAAATCTGTTTCCCCGCCCCAGGAAAAAGCAGGGGAAGCAGGCTTCTTGTCCGCTTCTTCGCTTTCCCCGTTCAGTGCGGCCTGATCCAGTTTCAGCGAGCCTTCCAGCAAAATACCGTCCACAGGGACTTTGTCGCCGCTTTCCAGCTGCACCGCATCCCCGACGACAATATCGTCAATGCGCAGTTTCACCGGCTGTCCGTCGCGCCATACCTTGCAGGTGATGCGGCTTGCTTCCTCCTGCAGCTTCTGGAAAGCATTTTCGTTACTGTACTCAGACCAGGTGGAAACAAAGGTCGCCAGTATAATGGCAACAAAAATACCCGCCGTCTCGATCCAGTCCGCATACCCCATATAAACGAAGCCCACGTTGATCAGCAGGGCCACTATCAGGATACGAATGATGGGATCCTGGAAATTGTCCAGCAGTTTTTCAAAAAAAGTCTGTTGCGGCGGTTTGCTTAACGCATTGTTGCCGTATTTTTTTAATGACTCTTCAGCCTCTTGGCTGGTAAGACCAATATTAGCCATGTAGTCTCCGATATAATATACGTAAAAATGATGCGGTAATGATAAGACATCGCAAAACCGTCCACGATTGCTATTCCATGGATTTATTCGCCTGTGGCTTCGAAACTCGGAGCTTCGCTCCTCAAACAGTCTCGCCACGGCCGGCTCATTTCATCTCATGGAATGACGCAATCGTTTCCGATGTTTTGCTCATGTCTTGTCATTTCCCGCATCATTAATGTACAGGATGAATCGGTCTCTCATCCTGTTCTTCTTCCAGATTAACGGCTACCGGTCCGCCCACCACCGCAGGCAGACGCAGCAGTTCGCTTTCCAGATGCGGCTGAATCACGTTCAACAGCATAACTATAATTACTTCCGGATCAAAGGTCTCATCATTGGCAACCAGGCTGCAGTCCAGTTCCAGATTGCCGTCCGGGGTAATTACATACTTAAAGGCTCCGAAGCGATGATTCAGCTGATTGAGGTATTTCAGCAATTCTTTCTCATTATTTTCATTCACAACCTTACGGCCTAGCAGCACCTTGATCATCCCGTAAATGGAATCATTCAGCTGCACCTGGACAAACTGCTGCTGCCCGGCCGTCTGCAGCCCGCTGTAATAAACGACTGTGCGGAACTGGTCATCGAATTCTTCCTTATGAAAACCGCCAACTTCATGTTCCTTCATAAATGCGTCAAACTTTTCCGCCTTTACTCTGGGCGGATTCGTGTTATCCATCTGGTCTTTTAAACTTTCTAATGCCATGTTAAACACCTCTCTGTTTTTTTATTGTCTTTAATATTCTTAAATAAAAGATCCTATATTTCCTGCCAGTACAGGGAATGGTTTGTTTTATCCAAGTATAACACATTTTGATGATATTTGCTCAACGTACTGCGATGGCCTACGCTGACCAATGTAGTACGCTTCGCGTTTTCCAGCAGCAGCGTGTAAACTTTTGCTTCCGTTTCCTCATCCAATGCGGAAGACGCTTCATCCAGGAACAGCCAAACCGGTTTATAAATCAGTGCCCTTACAAAGGCCAGGCGCTGTTGCTCGCCCACAGAAAGAACGTGACTCCAGTCCGCTTCCATATACAGCTTGTCGTACAGGTAGCCGATGCAGCAGTCCTCCATCAGTGCTTTCAGCTCTTCATCCGTCCGGCTTTCCGTACCGGGATATAGCAGGGATTCTTTCAGTGTGCCCAGAGGCAGATAAGGCCGCTGAGGGATGAACATTAGCTTATCTTCTGACGGTATTTCCAGTGTGCCTTTTACATAAGGCCAGATACCTGCAAGAGCCCGCAACAATGTACTTTTGCCGCTGCCGGAAACGCCCTTGATCAGCACATTGGTCCCCGGTTTCAGCGTAAAGGAAACGTTTTGCAAAACAGCGGACTCATCCGGCAGGGTTACAGACATATCCGTCGCTGTAATAGCGTCAATAGCACCAGGCTTACGCTGCAGATCCTGCTGGGCGTTTTCCTGCTTCACCTGCTCCATGTGGAGACCGAAGCCGGTAAGACGTTCTACCACAGCCTGCCATTCCGCAATGGAGGAGTACATCTCTACAAAATAAGAAAGGCTTTCCTGTACGCGGCCAAAGGCGCTGGAAATCTGCATCAGGCCGCCTAAGGTAATCTCTTTCGCCAGATAGCGGGGCATGGCCACCACCAGTGGAAAGATGATAGCGATCTGGGAGTACCAGCTGTTGAGCCAGGTGAGCTGCTTCTGTTTCTTGATGATACTCCAGAAATTATTCAGCAACAGGGAAAAACGTTTTTTAAAAACGCTGCCTTCATGCCCCTCGCCGCTGTAGAAAGCGACACTTTCCGCATTTTCACGCATACGCATCATGGCAAAACGGAAATCCGCTTCGTATTTTTGCTGCACAAAATTCAGTCCTACCAGCTTATTGCCCACTTTATAGGTCAGCCAGGTACCCAGGATGGAATACAGCAGGGCCGTCCATACCAGATAACCCGGAATATGGATATCCATACCGGCAACTTTGAACTCCAGGGGACCGGACAAGTTATAAAGTATCAGGACAAAGGAAGCAAAGGTCGTAAAGGCTTTTAAAATACCGATACCGAAGCGCAGCGTATATTCCACAAACATGCGGACGTCTTCACTGATACGCTGGTCCGGGTTATCCGTAGCCGTCCCGAACATCTGCAGGCGGTAATAAGTTTTATGCTCCAGCCAGTCGTCAATGTACTCATTGGTCAGCCAGCGGCGCCAGTTGATGATCAGGACCTGCTGCAGGTAAAAGGCGTACACAGCCAGTATGATATAGATGAAAGCCAGCCAGCAGAAGTGAAACAGTTCGGAAAAAATCTTATCTTTTTCATAGTTCTGCAGTGCGCTGTAAAAAATATTGTACCACTGGTTCAGCTGCACCAGCATGAACACCACGCCTAATGTCAGCGCGATGATGGCCAGCAGCAGCAGATAGGCCTTTTTCTTTTCCTCACTCTGCCAGTATGATTTGGTCAGTGCCCAGACGTTTTTTACAAAACGGACACTGTCGTCCATTTTCTGCATAAGAACACCTTCATCTTGCCACTTAATTATGCCTGTTCCGCCTCATCTTCATGCTCGCGTTTACTGAAAAACCGCTCTACCACCACAAAGAGAACCGGTATCAGAAAGATGCCCACAAAGGTATTGAAGGTCATACCCCCTACTACCGCGTTGCCCATGGACACACGGGAACCGGCGCCGGGACCGGTGGCTATGGCCAGGGGCAGACAGCCTAAGATAAAGGCGAAGGACGTCATCAGGATGGGACGCAGACGGAGATGGGCCGCATTGACTGCAGCTGTTATCACATCCTGGCCGCTTTCCAGATTAATTTTGGCATATTCAACTATAAGGATCGCATTTTTGGCTGCCAGCCCGATCAGCATGATCATGGCGACCTGCATGTAAATATCATTCTGCTGGCCGCGGATGAACTGGGAACCTAAACAGCCCATGACCGCCGGGGGAACCGACAGCAGCACCGCGATGGGAATCGTCCAGCTTTCATACAGCGCACACAGCACCAAGAACACAAACACCAGAGAAATAGCGTACAGCCCATAAGCCTGGCTTCCCGCTTCCCGTTCGTCCCGGCTCTGATCCGTCCATTCATAGGTGTAGGTGGTAGGCAGCACCTCGTGGGCTACTTCCTCCAGCGCCGCCATGGCCTGCCCGGTGGAATAGCCGTCAGCAGGAGTACCTGCAATCTTAAAGGCGCTGGCGCCGTTGAAGCGGGTGATGGCCGGCACCGTCATTTCCGGTTCCACGGTAACCAGGGAATCCAGCGGAACCATCTCACCGGTATTACTCTTTACAAAGAAAAACCGCATATTCTTAATGTCGTCGCGGTATTCCGGCTGGGCCTGCATGACCACTTTCCAGGTACGGCCAAAATTATTGAAGTCGTTTACCTCGGCGCCGCCCAGGAACGTCTGCAGGGTGGTAAACACACTGGCAACAGGAACATTCAGGGATTCCGCCTTTTCACGGTCCACATTAAACTTGTAACCGGGGGTATCCGTATTAAAAGTGGTATACGCGACCCCCACTTCCGGCCGCTGGTTGGCTTTCATAACAAACTGCTGTGCGTACACGTTCATCTGGTCAATGGAATCGCCGGCCAGGTTCATGATGTACATACTCAGGGAACCCGTGCTGGACAGGCCCGGCAATGCCGGCATATTAAAGGCCATAACATTCATTTCCGGCGTCTGGGACGCCAGCCCATAGGTACGCTGGATCAGTTCAAAAGTACTGGTGGAACGCTGGTCATATTCTTCCAGCATGACCGGGATGATACCGGCGCTGGACTTGGGGGCGCCGCTCAGGATATCATACCCGTTAACCGGCATGACATATTTAACCCCCGGGAACCCTCCCACCTTCCGGGCAAAATCTTCCATCTGCTTCATGCCCCGGTTGGAAGACGCTCCTTCCGGCAGGTTGTAGGAAATGATATACATTCCCTGGTCTTCTTCCGGAACATAACCGGTAGGAGTAATCTTGAACAGGAGGCCGGTCAGGATACAAATTACAATCAGGGCGCACATCATCAGCTTGGAATAGCGGATGCACTCGCTCACCCGTGTCGTATATTTCGCCAGGGTATTGGCGTACCATACATTAAAGCGGTAAATAATCTTGCCGATCAGGCCTTTATTGGCTTCTTCACTGGTAGCGCTGTGCTGGGGTTTCAGAAGCTTGGCGCACAGGGCCGGCGTAAGGGACAGGGCCACTACGGCAGATAACATCATGGAAACGGAAATGGTCAGGGCAAACTGTTTGTACAACTGACCGGTGGAACCGCCCATGAAGGAAATAGGCACAAACACAGCCGCCAGCACACAGGCAATGGCCACTACCGGGCCGGACACTTCTTTCATGGCACGGTAGGTCGCTTCTTTGGGAGACAAACCGGTTTCCTGAATGTGGTGCTCTACCGCTTCCACCACGACGATGGCGTCGTCTACCACCAGACCGATGGCCAGGATCATGGCAAACATGGACAGGGTATTGATGGAAAAGCCCAACAGCACGAAGGCGCCGAAGGTGCCGATCAGGGAAACGGGGACCGCCAGCATAGGCACCATGGTGGCCCGGAAATTGCCCAGGAAAATATAAACGACAATCAATACCAGCACCAGCGCTTCAAAGAAGGTATGGGCAACTTTTTCCAAAGACTCTTTTACGAACTGGGTCTTGTCCTGGGCGATGATCAGTTTCATATCCGGCGGGAACCGGGTTTCCGCATCCGCCAGCACCTTTCTTATCTCCGCCACAGCTTCGATGGCATTGGCATCCGTAGTCAGGGAAACCGGATACATTACCGATTCGCCGGCTACGCCTTTATCCAGAAACAGGGAAGAAGGCGTATCCATACGTTCGCCTTCGTATATATCCGCAATGTCTTTCAGCTTCAAAACCTGGCCGTTAGAAACACGGACAATGATATTCCCGAATTCTTCCGGGGTTTTCAGACGGCCCTGGGCACTGGCAGAATATTTGAATTCCTGGTCGCCGGTAGTGGGTTTGGAACCGATAGAACCTACCGGAGCCTGGATATTCTGAGACTGAATGGCAGCTGCCACTTCTGCAGCGGTCAGTCCCAACTGGGCCATCAGGTCCGGCTTTAATTCCACACGCATGGAGTATTCCGGTCCGTATTCGCCTACGGAAGAAACACCCTTGACACGCTTCACCGGATCCACTACGTTGGATGCCCCATAGGCTTTCAGGAACATGGCGTCATAGGTCTTATTGGGCGAGACCAAGGTAAAATACATGATGTCCTGGGAAGACATCTTGGCCGTGGTAATACCATACTGGGTAACCTCGGTGGGCATGGAAGCCTTGGCCTGGTCCACGCGGTTCTGCACTTCCACGGAAGCAATGTCGCCGTTCTTTTCCAGGTTAAAGTTAACGTCCAGCACATAACGGCCCGTGTTAGTAGAGGTAGAACGCATATCCCGCATATTTTCCACGCCGTTAACCTTCTGCTCGATAGCCTGGGCAATGGATTCTTCCACTGTGGTGGCATTGGCGCCTACATAGTTGGTTTCCACTTCAATCTGCGGTCTGGTAATATTCGGATACTGTGCGATAGGCAGGCTGAACCCTGCGATGATCCCCGCGAACACAATGATCAGGGACAAGGCTATCGCAAAAATCGGTCGGTCGATAAAGAACTTAGCCACTTGGGTTACCTCCTACTGTTTGCTTTCATTGCTCAGGTCGGCTTCCGTCATAGCGGCCGGTTTCACTTCGGATCCTTTGTTAACTTTCTGGACACCTTCCACTACCAGCGTTTCATCGCCGTTCAGGCCTTTTTCCACCAGCCAGAGTTTACCTACCCGGGCGCCCAGGGTAACTTCCTTCATATCAACTTTATTGTCACTGCCTACAATAAACACGAATTTTTTGTACAGCATTTCCCTGACGGCCCGCTGGGGGATCAGCAAAGCATTCTTTGTAGTTCCCGCATTGGCCTGCAGGCGGGCGAACATACCCGGCATCAGCACATTATTGTCATTGCTGAACTTTGCTTTTAATGTCAACGCGCCGGTACCGTTACCAATCTCCCGGTCCACCTGGTCCACTACGCCGGCGCCGGTATAAATGCTGCCGTCGGATAACACCAGCTTCAGGTCTTCCAGGGCTTTGGCGCCGGAATCGGAATGGGCTTTGGAAAGCTGCAGGTATTCATTTTCAGACATGCTGAACTTGATCCGTACCGGATTGGTATTGCTCATGGTGGCCAGCACCGTCTGCCCTGCCGCAACGAAATTGCCTACAGACAGGTCGCTGGTGCTGATCTTGCCGGAGAAAGGCGCCTTTACCTCCGTATCGCCCATGTTGATCTGGGCATTTTCCAGGATTGCCTCCTGGGCTGTTACCTGGGCCCGGGCAGAATCCCGCTGGGCAATGGAAAGGTCATACTGCTGTTTGGAAACCGCGTTCTGCTCATACAGTTTCTTATATCGTTCCGCATCCGCCACCAGGCGGTTATATTCCGTCCGGGCCGCAGCCAGCCCCGCCTGGGCGTTCAGAAGGTTTGCCTTATAGGTCCGCTGGTCAATGGTAAACAGGACCTGCCCTTCTTCCACCCAGTCGCCGCCGTTAAAGCTTTTGCTGGTGATCTTACCGGACACATTGGCTGTCAGCTTCGCTTCCTGCTGGGCTTCCACAAAACCGGTAAACTCATGCACATTGGGCGTATCTCTTTTTATAACCTGCATAGTTTTTACTGCTACTGCGGCAGGTGCTTTCTGCTGCGCCTGTTTGCCGCAGCCGGCAAACAGCAACAGCCCGGAAACTGCCAAAGCAACAGCAAAACCTTTTCCCCATTTTCCACGGAAAGTATGTAACATAAAATGAATCCTCCCTGAACTTAGCCGCCTTTCACTTTTCAAAAAAGCGAAAGCCTGATATGTTACTATCTGTATAATTGACGTTTTTAAATGAATCTATTATTCTGTTCTGATTTTCAGCATGTTATGTATTATAGTATAAATTAAAACAAAACGCAAATTGAATCAGTTGTATTTTTATCAATTTTACTCTAATATTCTTTTATTATTTACATTTCTTCTTTATCAAACTGAATAGTCAGTTTAAAAGACCACATACTGAAAAACCTGTATTTGTTTATTCTTCTAAAAGCTTTTTATCCTTTAAGAATGGAATTAAATCGTTTTTCTCCACAACTGCCATACAGATAGCTTCTTCATCTTGGAACCCCTCGCCCAGCAGCCGGTCCTGCAATACGAAATGTTTTCCGGTAAAATGCCAGAAAAACGGTTTCGCTGTGGAAAAACAGTTTTTAGGTTTGCCCACCAGGTTTATGATTTTCAAAAAGTCCGGATTTTTGGTGTCAAACATATCATTTAGTTTAAGCGGCTCACCGCTCCGCATATCAAAATTGTACAATTCCCGGATTACTTCTCCTTTTTTATTTCTGCGTCCCAGTTCCAGGCTTAACAGTTTCGAACCTGCAAACTTCACCTGAAAAGCCCTTTCGTCCTCCTCCGGAGCTTTAGCATACCATTCATGCAGTTTATCATTGATTTTGTTTTGCAGTTCCGGTTTTTCCTCAACGGCTACCACAGGACGGCTGATCACCCGCTCCCCAATGAACGCCCTGCGGGGATATAGCCTCCAGCTTCCTGCCCCTGCCGCCTGATTCGAATCATCAGCCTTCAGCAATTCGTCCAACGTATCCTTCAGTACAATTTCCTCCGGGATCCATCTGTCTTCTTTATGTATCCACCTTACTGCAAGGCGTCCCAGCAGATCCTGTCCATTGGCTGCCAGCACATTTTGTTCCGTAAACAACCGCCCGTCCAGGGTCGTAAGAGAAGCAACCTCTGTAACCTGCGGCTGCAGCCAGGATTTGGCAATGCTTCCGTCTGCGTTGTACAGACGTAGCACATTCTTTGCGCTTCCCGAGAAAGATATCGTTTTGTTCATGCCATTTGATTCAGAAAGGGTGCATTCGACTGTAAACCGATTGTCCGGTTTATACTCCGCTTTTGCCGCTACGCCCATACTGTCCGCTGCGGAAAACACTTCCCGTACCTGCTTCCTGTCAGAAAAGTCCAGTATCCGCCAGTTAGACGCAGCGTTTTTTCCGCCTTTGGCTGCCATCAGGAGAATCTGGTCGTGGGGTTTGTCTGAAATTTTGTTTTTAGTTTTCTCTTTATCTGCATTTCCGGCTTCTTCTAACGATTCCAACAGCTTTTCAAAACGCTTTTCCGCATCTTCTTTGCCGTTTATCTTTTTCTTCTCTGACTCAGCATCTTGCTGTTTCGCTTTTAAATCTTTCTGATTTGCTTTTCTGGTTTTTTTCTCCGTCGTGGCATTCACAGGCATTTTTTCCAACAGACAGTAATACCCACCGTCCAGGTTCGCTTTCCAGGCAGTCACCATCTTTCCTTCCGCATCCTTCACCATGATCCACAAATTGGAATAATAATTGCTGCCGGGCATCTTTTTATCTCCCGTCAGTTCCACGGTCTTTTTCTGGCCGCTGCCGTCCACATCCGCTTCCACCTTGGCCAGCAGTGCCGCCTGAGCAGAAGAAAAAGGCACTGTCAGCAACAGTAAAGCCCCTAATCCTGTTATCACACGTTTGAACATTCAATCCTCCAGTCTGCCGTCCTTCCCGGCAGTCTAACCATTCTGCAAAGACTGTACTCCCTGTCGCCTGTCAGATGGAGTACGCTGAAACACGGATATCAAATCAAATTCAATTCTTATTTAATCCTTTATATCCAGGCGGCACAGCCGTCAGCCACTGCCTGTTCTTTTCTTTTTCACGGAACAGTTGGGCGTCGAACCACATATGGTAAAACCGTTCCGCAGAAACAATATTATACCCGTCCTGATGATGATCTGATGTATCATAGGGATCGGCCAGGATCAGCACATCATTTTCTCCATACTTATCCCCCATGGAATCATGACCGATGATCACGCGCCAGTGTCCTCCCCAGTCCACATTCTCCACCATAATGGGTATGCCCCGCTTCAGGTTATCATCCACAAAATCAAGGAACTTCTCGTACGTTTCAGGAGAACCGTTTTTCAGGGAATTCTTTACAGTCCAGCCTTTTTGCTCAAAGTAACGGCTCATGCCCCGGGTATTGGTACCCGGGTCTTTTATTCCTGCAGGATGTGTTTCCATTACTTTGGCAATCTCCATCTCCGTATCCGGGGATTTACCCCAAAAAAACTCAACTACCGTAAAGGCCGCCGCCGGGCCGCAGGTATATTCCGTATGCTGCTGATGCGTTTTGTATTTTTCCAGAACCAGCAGGCTGCCACCGGATTTCATATTATACACATCTACTCTTTTAAAGTAAGGGGAATCTTTCACATCCGCCTGGTTTTGTATAGCAGACGGACCGCCCCCGTCCTTTTCCAGCATCAGAACGATTCTGGAGGTAACATCATTAAGCACGCCGGATTGTTCCGGCTTTCCATTCGATGTTGTATCTGTATGAAAGTTTAACGCTGCAACCGCAATAACTGCTACTGCCAGCAGGATCACTTTTTTCACAACTACATCATCCCTTTAATATTTAGTAAAGGCGGTTTCTTAAACAGTCTGATCCTGTTCCGATATGTTAATTTTCTCCAGCTTCCGTTCTATGGCCCGTAGCAATGGCCCCCTTTCATTGGGGATGCTGCCGCTTTGGACACGAGCCAGCAGATATCTCATGGCTTCGCCGATGGAAATCGTCATTTGCGGCTTCGAATTCTTGTGCGTTTCTTCCTGTTCATTCATGTTACGATTATGAACAGGACATTCCCTTTCTATTAGCTTTTGTATCTCATTGCCGCTGACTTTTAAATCTGAAGTATGCACCGGCATCCGGTCACGGGCAATTTGGATTGCTTCCTCTCCCAGCCTGTGTCCTTCTTTAAGCACAGGCTCTTGCAGCACACCGGCCCAGGTAGCTCCCATATCTGCCAGAAAAACTTCTGTCAGCTGCGCAAAGGCCTCTGCCATTTCCTTTTCTGTGCGAAATGCGCCACTGACGGCCTCACTGCGGATCCAGCGCAGCAGCGTATTGTTTTTATGAATCATCATGGGCGCAAAACGCATGTGCTTTGCTACCAGCCAGCGAACACGCCGTACAAACTCACGGGGATAACGCAGCCGGATCAGGATTGTTTCCGCCATTTCGGAACTTTTCTGTTCATGCCCGTGATCATTCGGATATCCGTCGGGCGTCGTTCCCCGGACTCCCGGCAGGCCTTTTGCCACGTCGTGCAGCAACAGCGACCAACGCAAAGCAAGCTCCCGGGGACTCTTATCCACTGCCGCCAGAGTATGCTCCCATACATTATAACAATGAAAGCGGATATTCTGGGGCAAACCAGGCAAATGTGCCAGCTCCGGCAGCACGTCCACATAACTTTCACTGCCTTTATCCCTAACCCTGCACTGCGCCCCGGCCAGACCGCTGGAAAGGAACAGTGCCAGCCCTCTGCCCGCTGCCTTCCCCAGCAGCATTTTATCCAATTCCGTTTTTACCCGTTCCAGGGAAAGATTGCGGCACCGGCTGATATCAAAGACATATCGCTTTTGCAGGTAATACTTTGTGCCTGGCTGGCCGAATCCGTTCCCGTCCAGGCTCCCTGTCAGCTGGGCATCCGGCCCCATGGTTTTCATATCGGCAGGCACCGGCCTGCCAGCTTTTACCATCGCAGACCGCAGATTCTGTTCTACAGTTTGCTCCTCATCATAGTCACCCAGCACGTCCGCCGCCGTATCATTTCCTTCCACATAAGTAAAGTCCAACTGAGCCACAAAACGGCAGGCCCGGTACATACGCAGGGCATCTTCCGCAAAACGCTGCTTCGGATCGCCCACCGTTCGCAACAGTTTCGCTTTTAAATCCTCCTGCCCTCCGAAAAAATCATACAAATTACCGGAGCTGTCCATAGCCATGGCGTTCACCGTAAAATCCCGGCGGGACAGATCCTCTTTCAGCGTATCGCAGAACCAAACTTCGACCGGACGGTGGGCATCCTGACCATAGACATAACGTTCGTTACGGAAGGTTGCGATTTCCAGCGCATGCTTCTCCGTTACCGCCGCTACTACGCCGAAATTCTCCCCCAGCTTTTCCGCCAATGCGTAACCGGCAGGGCGCAGAATTGCAGCAATCTGCTCCGGATGGGCGTTAGTGGTAATATCGTAGTCGCCGGGCTCAATACCCAGCAGCATGTCACGCACCGCGCCTCCCACCACATAGGCTTCATAGCCAGCATCGTTCAGTATACGTAATGTTGTCTGTACATACTCAGGAAACAGTATTTGCATGGTAAATTTTTATCCTTATGGTCATTATTTATTTATTATACCATACAAACCCTATATCTGCTTTTTTATCCGAAACAATTATTTTGCCATAATTTAGCAAAGGAAAATAAATTTAAAACCGCCGACTGTTATTAAAAAGCCGACGGTAATAGTTGAATCTTTCAACATTTCCATACCCTGTGCTGGGCAAGTTTGCTGTTTATTGCTTCAGCAAGCCTGCAAAGCTCACTTCTGCATGATCCACTCATTGTAGTTTCCAAGATGCTCCCGGGCCGAATCGTAGGCAATCCAGCCGGCAATGAGATTCACGGTATAGGCCCGGGGCAATGTACGGAACACAATTTTTGCCCGCAGGGGGTGCGCCATGACCATATCAAAATGCTTCTGCATGCGCTTCAGGTCCGGCAGGATCCGGTCCGTTAGGCTGTTAATGGCAACCGTTTTAAAACCGGCATGGCTGAAATGCGCCTTCCAGGCTTCTTCGTCTTCAATTTGGGCAAAGGCGCCGCCATGCTCTGTTACGGACAATGCGGTCTGTATCTCCCTGCTATAGGTCTCAAAAGGATATTTTGTCACGTAATCCCAAATCAGAAAATGGCCGCCGGGCTTCAGCACGCGGTACACTTCCGCCATCAGCTTATTCTTTTTCTCACTGTTGACATACACAACGGTCTCCACGCCGTAGACCACATCAAATGTATTGTCCGGGATATCTGGCAAGGAAGTGTAATCCTGCTTCTGGATCGTCAGGTTGGCAGGCTTCTCCTTCAGCTCTCTGGGAAAAAGATCTATCCCCAGAAACTCCTTGTCCGGATGGCTCTTGGCCAGATGCAGCAGGTTTTCCCCCTGACCGGGGCCCAGTTCCAGCACTTTGCCTCCGGGCGGGGCATAGTTTATGGCTACGTCCGGTTGATAGAACATGTCATCATAGGAAAAGGTTTCTCCGTCTTTGGATACAATAAAATGCATATTGCCTTTGCCGTTATAGATGTGGCGATAACGGGAATGGTTTTCTTTAAAATAGGCAATGATGTGTTCTGGGTCGTTATGATTTTCCGTAAGAAATTTATCCAAGTCAATGAACTTTTCCATGTAATGGATTTTATCAGCAACCGTCTGGGGCTTTGAATCACCACTCATGCAGTATCTCCCTTTCAAATAAGCAATTGCTTCATCGTTTTGTCGATGGTTTTAGTTATAACTACAGAACCCGCAATCTTTACGCTTCCAGCAATGCTTTCGCCACCAGATCACCCATCTCCTGGGTGTTGACCTTGGTCATGCCTTCACCAAACAGGTCCGCTGTACGGTAACCGGCTTCATACACCTTGTCAACGGCTGCTTCCACCGCATCCGCCGCTGCCTGCAGATCCAGGGAATAACGGAACAGCATGGCTGCGGAAAGGATAGTGCCCGTGGGATTGGCGATGCCCATGCCCGCAATATCCGGCGCGCTGCCGTGGATGGGCTCATAAAGACCGGTGCCGTCGCCCAGGCTGGCGCTGGGCAGCAGGCCGATGGAACCGCCCAGCACGGAAGCTTCGTCCGATAAAATGTCGCCAAAGATGTTATTGGTCAGCACCACGTCAAACTGGCCGGGGTTCAGCACCAGCTGCATGGCGCAGTTGTCAACATATAAATGATTCAGTTCGATTTCGGGATACTCTTTCTTCTGCATTTCTGTAACGATTTTACGCCACATGCGGGATTCCGCCAGTACGTTGGCCTTGTCCACAGAGGTCACCTTGCCCCGGCGCACTTTAGCTGCTTCAAAAGCCTTCCGGGCGATGCGTTCCACTTCCGGACGGGTGTAAAGGTCAACGTCCGACGCGGTCTCCACACCGTCAACTAAGGCCGCTTCATTGTGGGTCCCGAAATAAATGCCGCCGGTCAGTTCACGGACGATCAAAAGATCCGTATTCTCTACCCGCTCCGGTTTCAGCGGGGAAAGATGGGCGGTAAAACGGCTCACCTTCATGGGCCGCAGGTTGCAGTACAATCCTAAGTCTTTACGGATGCGCAGCAGCCCTTTTTCCGGACGGATGGAAGGATCCACGTTATCCCATTTGGGTCCGCCTACCGCGCCTAACAAAACAGCGTCAGCAGCTTTTGCGGATTTCTGCGTCACTTCTGGATAAGGATCGTTATAAGCGTCAATGGCGCAGCCGCCCAGCAGCTGATGGTCATACTCCAGGCTGAAGCCAAACTTTTTCGCCGCCGCGTCCATTACTTTAACCGTTGCGGTTACAATTTCCGGGCCGATACCGTCGCCCGGCAATAAGGTAATTTTCATAATCGACAGTCTCCTTGTCATTGTAATTTCTGTATGTGTTCAGATAAACAGCGTAAGGCGAAGCCAAAACGGCTTCGCCTTTTTTATTATGCCTGTGCCTTTGCGTAGTTTACCAGGCCGCCGCAGTCCGCGATCTTCTGGCAGAATTCCGGCAGCGGTTTCGTTTTGATGACCAGGTTCTTATTAACGATTCTAATTTCACCGGTCTTCAGGTCCACTTCCACGTCGTCGCCCTTTTCAATCTTTTCCACATCCGGGCCGATCTCCAGCACCGGCAGGCCGATGTTGATGGCATTGCGGTAGAAGATGCGGGCAAAGCTGTCCGCGATGATGCATTTGATGCCTTTCACTTTAATCACAACAGGCGCGTGCTCCCGGGAGGAACCGCAGCCGAAGTTCTTGCCCGCCACCATGATCTCATCTTTCTTTACATTGGGGGCAAAGGTGGTGTCGATGTCTTCCATGGCGTGTTCCGCCAGTTCGTTGAAATCAGAAATATTCAAATAACGGGCCGGGATGATTACATCCGTATCCACATGGTCCCCGTAACGCCAGATCTTGCTCATCCTAATACCTCCTCTGCCGAAGCGATATAGCCTTTTACCGCGCTGGCCGCTGCCGTGTAGGGGCTGGCCAGGTACACTTCACTGTCCACATGGCCCATCCGCCCGCGGAAATTGCGGTTGGTGGTGGAAACGCAGCGCTCCCCTGCTGCCAGGATGCCCATGTAGCCGCCCAGGCAGGGTCCGCAGGTGGGCGTGGAAACCGCCGCGCCGGCGTTGATGAAGATATCCACATAGCCTAAACGGATGGCTTCCTGGTACACTTCCTGCGTAGCCGGAATGATGATGCAGCGCACGTTGTCGTTTACCTTATGGTCTTTCAGCACTTCCGCAGCCTGGGCGATATCTTCCAGCCGCCCGTTGGTGCAGGAACCGACAACCACCTGGTCGATTTTGATGTGATGGGATTCGCTGACGGGATGGGTGTTCTCCGGCAGGTGCGGGTAGGAAACCACCGGCACCAGCTTGGACAGGTCCATCTGTACCGTCTGCACATACTCTGCGTCCGGGTCCGGTTCCACGGCCGTCCAGGGACGGGTCACACGACCCGCAAGGAAGGCTTTTGTCTTTTCATCCACAGGGAAGATGCCGTTCTTGCCGCCGGCCTCAATGGCCATATTGCAGATGGTGAAACGGTCGGCCATTTCCAGTTCAGCAACGCCGGGTCCGGTAAATTCCAGGCTCTGGTACCGGGCTCCGTCCACGCCGATCATGCCGATGAGGGTTAAGATCAGGTCTTTGCCCTTTACATACTTGGGCATTTTGCCTGTCAGTTCCACTTTAATGGCAGCAGGGACCTTGAACCAGGTGGTACCGCTGGCCATGGCGCAGCCGATATCCGTCTGGCCCATACCGGTGGACAGGGCGTTCAATGCGCCATAGGTACAGGTGTGGGAGTCAGCGCCGATAACGATCTCGCCGGGAGCCACCAGGCCTTTGTCCGGCAGCAACGCATGCTCAATGCCCATGCGTCCCACTTCAAAATAATTGGTGATATTATGCTTTCTTGCAAAATCCCGCATCTGTTTGCACAGGGTTGCGGATTTAATATCTTTGCAGGGAGAAAAATGATCCGGCACCAGGGCAATCTTGTCTTTGTTAAAGACAGGGCGCCCAATCTTTTCAAACTCATTGATGGCAGGCGGTCCGGTGATATCGTTGGCCAGAATCAGGTCCACCTGGGAAACCAGCAGGTCGCCGGCCTCCACAAATTCCCGTCCCACATGCATGGCCAGAATCTTCTGCGTCATTGTCATGCCCATAAGAAACTCCTCCTCATTACATTATATTTACAGTATCAATAATTGTCCGTTAAACAGAACCTCTTTATTAAATTATTTGCCGCAGGCAACGGCAACTATGACATATTTGTCTTTATATCAAAATATACTTCAGTATAAATATAACTGCCAGGATATACATCAGCGGACCCACCCGTCTCGCATGTCCGGTCAGCGTATTGACAACGGCGTAGGAAATGATACCGAAGGAAATACCTTCAGAAATGCTGTAAGTAAACGGCATAGCGATGATGCACATGTAAGCGGGAATCGCTTCCGGCAGATTGCCGAAGTCAATCTGGCTGATGGAAGAAACCATCAGGAATCCGACCATGACCAGCGCCGGAGCTGTCGCGAATGCAGGGATCGCCATAAAGAACGGGGCCAGGAACAGGGACAGGAAGAAGAGCACCGCTGTGGTCACCGCCGTCAGGCCCGTACGCCCGCCTTCGCTGACACCGGCAGCCGATTCCACAAATGTGGTAACGGTACTGGTACCCATCAGAGCACCGGCAATCGTACCTAAAGAGTCTGACAGCAGGGCGCCTTTGATGTGAGGCAGCGTGCCATCCTTTTCCAGCATGTTGGCTTTAGAGGCTACACCCATCAATGTTCCCAGTGTATCAAAGAAATCAACAAACATGAACGATAATACAATAACCAGAAAATCAATGGAAGCTACCTTGCTGAAATCTAATTTCAGTAAGATCGGCGAAGGGTCTGCCGGCAGGAAAGAGGCTGCACCGGCGGAAAAGTCCGGCAGCACGCTAAATGCTCCCACCTTGGGATCCGGCACATACAGGCCGGTCACTTCACAGATTATGCCCAGGACCCAGGTTGCCAGGATGCCCCAGAGGATACCGCCTTTCACATCCCGCGCCAACATGATGCCGGTGATAATGATACCGATAATGGCCAGCACCACTGTAATGCCCGTGGTATGGAAAGTACCGCCCAGCATAGACTGTTTAAAGTTGAACAGGGCAATCTTGGTAGCTGGGTTGCCCACTATAATCTGCGCGTTGAAAAGGCCAATCAGGGCTATGAACAGACCAATACCTACGGATACGGCCCGTTTCAGGCTCAGGGGAATGATGTTGAACACGGCCTCGCGAATGTTGGTCAGGGACATCAGGAAAAAGAGAACTCCCTCCACACAGACTGCAGCCAGAGCCATCTCCCAGGTATAGCCCATCTGCTTGACAACCGTAAAGGCAAAGAAGGCATTGAGCCCCATGCCTGCAGATAACGCAAAAGGATAGTTGGCAAAGGCCGCCATCAGCAGCGTGGCAAAACAGGAGGCCAGGGCTGTAACGGTCAGCACCGCTCCTTTGTCCATGCCGGTCACGCTCAGAATCGACGGGTTAACAGCCAGGATGTAGGCCATTGTCATAAAGGTGGTGATACCGGCCATGACCTCCGTTTTTATCGTGGTGCCGTTTTCCCGCAGGTGAAATAGTTTTTCCAATGCTCCGTCCTGCATGATATCCTCCATTTCCCGGTTCTGCCTTTTACATTCTTTAATACATTTTGAATGATAAATACATTAAACTGCATTAAGTAATTAAAGAGGCTGCAACCTGAATTATATTTTATTATACCATTTTATGAAAATCCTGTGAACTGAATTTTACGATATATAAAGACAGTAGAGGAAAAACAACCATATGTTAATACAAGCTTCGCTTTTACTGTCTTCTTAACATCAGTAATTCCCGTTGGTTCTCTTCAGTTCTTCAAAATCCACACCGGGATCCAGCCAGATATTCTCTGCTGCCACAAACACATCCGGATTCTGCGTGTTCTGGTACACATGGTCCCATCTGATATCCGCTTCTACCACGTCCGGGTTCCCGTACCCGGGGGAGGCCGTATTGTACGTGTTCACCTCCCGGAGCATCTCGGAACGCATGTTGGCCACCCGCTGATGAGTGGCGGCGGTATTGGCGTTCATTTCCCGCATGGTGTTCATGGTATGGTTGTGCGCATCCTGTAAAATCCGGGAACGCCGGTCCCAGGAAGCCATCTCCTGCTGATGAATGGCCATGGCGGTCTGGTTCTTTAAGTTCTGAATATACTGGATCAGGGATTGCCGGATCCTGTCCAGATCCGGCGCTTCCCGGATGCTCTCGTTGATCTTCCGGGCAATGGGGTATATACTGTCAAATTTATCTTTGTCCGCCACAATGATAAACTCGTACTGGGTTTCCCAGTAATGCTCGTCCGTATTGAACATCTGCCCCATGAGCTGGCCGAAGAAACCACCCCCGGACATGGACTGCATTCCTTTGTGCAGATCGTTCAGCCTGGTTTCCACCGCAGCGATTTTCTGCTTCCCGTCCTGACCGATAAAAGAGTAGAATATACGTTTCCATTCGATGGTAATCTGGCTAAACCCCTGAGACGCATACATTTCATAAATGGTTTCCTGCCGTTTCTGCTCCGCTGTGTCGGCCTCTTCCACTTTCAGCTTTTGTCCGGACGCAGGCTGCAGATCCCGCTGCACCAGGTAATCGCAGTACTGCTCCGCCCCAAAAGGCGAGCCGACCCGCAGGTACGAACCCAGCACATCGATCTGCTTCAACAAAGGAACCCGGGACAGCTTCCTGTCCGTATATAAATTGGGACCCCGGTACAGAACGACGGCCGAACGGTCGGGCGACCTGTATTCTGCTTCCACCACAAAGGGGTTCCCCACATGGTCCCCGTAATAATCGTCCGGCGCCTGCCGGGCGCAGACACTCCAGCCCTGAGGCGCATAGCTTTTAATGGGACACAGCCCGCTACAGTCATTGCCCTGAATGATAGGGATGCCCTGGACTGCACCGGTTCCCGTGTATGGGTCTGTTCTTTTTTGCAGCTTCTCGCGCCGCGGGTGCATCAGGTACTCCGCCCCGCAATAGGCACACTGTACTACATTTCCCCGTCCGTCCCAGTGCAGCGCCGCGCCGCACTGCTGGCATTTCAGGTTGATCATACATGCCTCCTGCTTGTCTTTACACTGTGCGAATTTCAGTTAAAAACATTCTGTAACAAACAGAGGAAGCGCAAACTGCTTTGCGCTTCCTCTCAAATAACACTGATACAATTTAAATTTTCAGCAGCCTAACTTTTGAAATGCCATCCAGGCCCTGCAACAGTTTCAGGGTTTCTTTAGCCACTTCGCTGTCAACGGTCAGGAACATCATGGCCACGCCGTTTTGCTGGTTACGGCTGACCTGCATGGTAGCAATGTTGACCTTGGATGCACCCAAAAGCGTACCGATCTGACCAATCATGCCGGGTTTGTCTTCGTTATTGACCGCCAGCATAAAGGCAGCGGGCTCAATATCAAACTGGTAGCCGTTGATGTCTTTAATGCGTACTTCCCCCTCCGGATTCACGTTGCCGGCTGCCGTAAAGATGCCTTTCTTTGTATGTACTTTTACCGTCAGCAGGTTAGCCGGACTGTTTTCCTTGCTTTCCACAACCTCGACACCGCGGCCTTCCGCCGTCAGTTCCGCATTGACGTAGTTGACGCGTTCTTTCAGCACAGGCTCAAACAGTCCTTTCAGCACGGCGCGGGTCACCATATCCGTTTCCATTTCAGCCAGGGCACCGCTGTAAATCACTTCTACCTTTTCTACCGCGTCATGTTCCAACTGGTAATAGAGCTTGCCCAGATCCTCGCCCAAAGCCATGATCTTCTTTACTGCATCCAGTTCGCTGGCCTGCAGGGCCGGCAGGTTCACCGCATTGGGCACCATTTCACCCCGCAGCGCGGCGATAACTTCTTCCGCAATGGCGATACCGACGTTGTCCTGAGCCTCCTGGGTATCGGCGCCCAGGTGCGGAGTTAATACGCACTGAGGCAGATCGATCAACGGAGAAATAGGCTTCGGTTCGTCAACCAGCACGTCCACACCGGCGCTGGCCACGATGCCTTCCCGGATCGCCCTGGCCAGATCCTGCTCGTTGTACAGACCGCCCCGGGCGCAGTTTACCACCCGGACACCCTTTTTGCATTTCAGCCATTCTTTATAGGTGATCATATTCATGGTCTCTTCGGTCTTCGGTGTATGGATGGAGATTACGTCGGATTCCTTCAGCAGCTCATCCAGGGTTTCGCATTTCTTGACATTATATTTTTTGAAGCGGGCGTCGGCAATGTAAGGGTCGTAGGCAATAACCTTCATGCCAAAAGCTTGCATACGGGTGGTCAGCAGCCCGCCGATACGCCCCAGACCGATAATGCCCAAGGTCTTGCCTAACAGTTCCATGCCTTTCAGTCCATCCCGGTTCCACACACGGCTTTCAATCATCTTGTGGGCCTTCACGGTATTGCGGCAGGAAGCCAGCAACAGGCCTACCGTATGTTCGCAGGCGGAAACGATGTTGGATTCCGGTGTATTCACGACGATGATACCGCGTTTGGTAGCGCCTTCCATCTGGATATTATCCACACCGTTGCCGGCACGGCCAACTACTTTCAGGTTGGTAGCGTGTTCGTAGAACTCTTCGTTGATCTTCGTTACGCTGCGGACGACGATGGCGTCGTATTCGGGAATCCGTTTCAGCAGCTCTTCCCGGGACAGGTTCATCTCCACATCAACCTGCAGATCTTCCTGCGCCTTTAACAACGCAACGCCTTTGTCCGAAATCTTTTCCGTTACAATAATTTTTTTCATTTTGTTTTCCTCCTTTTCGTTTGGCAGGCGCTCAATTACGTATTATTAAAATTTTGCCATGACACGCCGCCTGCAGGGAGACTCTGTTCTTTTTCCCTGCGTTTCCCAAGGACCGAAGCGAAAGCAATGAAAAACTCCCGTCCTTCCATAAGGACGAGAGTTCGTATTTGTCTGAGCTCGCGTGGTGCCACCTTAGTTCACTGTAAAAAACACTTACAGCCTCATTCCCGGGATATCGGCCGGAACCGGACAGGTTGCAACCCCTGCCTTCTCCAGAGCGGAATTCAGTCTTCGACAGGACGGTTCGCACTGCCCACCGTCTCTCTGCACAGCCTGGGACTTACTTTTCTCTTTCATGAAATTGCGTTTTGCTTTTATAAAAGAGATTATATGCGTTTCACCGCAAAAAGTCAATACAGAAGTTTTGTAAAATTTGAAACATAAAACAGCATCGGACCAGGCAACGCAAAAACGTCAATGATTGCTATTCCATGGATTTATGTGCCTATGGCTTCGAAACTCGGGCTTCGCCCTCAAACAGTCTCGCCATGACAGCACATTTCACCTCATGGAATGACGCAATCGTTTCCTATGTTTTGCTTATGCCTTACCCGATGCTGTTTTTGCTACTATTATTTCCCTGCCAAATCTTTCTGATTCAAAAGATCCGTCAGATAATGCATGGTTTTCTGGGCGGCGCCGCGGTTCTCCCGGATGATCTGGATGGAAGCGTCTCCCATTCTTTTACGCAGGGCATCGTCCCCGGCAATTTCCAAAAAAGCTTCTGTAAGGCCATCTACATCGGATACCGTGCGGCAGGCGCCGGCTTTGCTTAACAGGGAATAGGAGTCTTTAAAATCTTCCATGCTGGGACCTACTAAAATGGGTTTGGCATGGGCTGCCGGCTCCAATACGTTGTGACCGCCGTAATGCACAAGACTGCCGCCGACGAACACAATGTCACCTATGGCATATATGCGGCCCAGTTCACCAATGGTATCCAGCAGAAGGACTGGAAACTCAGGCCGCCTCCCTTCAATCTCCTTCAATTTGGAACGGGGAGCCATTGCATAACCAAATTTGGCATTCACCTTCTTAATCTCTTCAATCCGATTCAACTTACGGGGAGCAATGACCAGACGAGCATGGGGATATATTTTGCGCAGGGCGGTAAAAGAAGTCAGCACGGCTTCCTCTTCCGAAGGATGGGTGGAACCTGCTATAATGATAGGATAGGCATCTTCTCCCAGCCCCAGTTCCGTTTTATAGGTTGCTAGATCTTCCGGAGAAACTTCTGCGTAGGTCTGATCAAATTTTGTGTTGCCGGTAACAAAGATTTTTCCAGGATCCGCACCCAGTTGCGTAATATATTTGGCGTCTATGCTGGACTGCATACAGAAGCGGCTTACGGTGTTTAGCATATC
>JAFZIG010000093.1 GCA_017554485.1 Acidaminococcaceae bacterium
CGGCGGCGGCCTGCTTGCCGACCGGTTCGGGTATGTAAAGATAATCCGGGCAGCGTTTTTCTGTATGGTGCCTGCCTATCTGCTGCTGACCCATACTACCAATTTATGGCTGGCTACTGCGCTGTTGCTTCCGGCTGCGGTATCTATATTTATGCCGTACAGTCCCATTGTTGTTTTGGGGCAGATCTATCTTGCCAAAAACGCAGGCTTTGCTTCCGGCGTTACCCTGGGGCTGACCACAACCCTGGGCGGCATTTTCGCGCCACTGGTTGGCGCGGCGGCTGACAGGTGGGGGCTGGTACCGGCCCTGCAGATTTTCTGGATTGCCGGCCTGATCGGGCTGATTGCGTCTTTTTTCCTTCCGGAACCGGAAAAGGAATGAAGCATAATGAAGCATAATATAGACAATGTTATTTATAGAAGTGAGGACGTTTTGATGAAAATAGTGAAAGAAAAAGAGAATATCATCCAGGTTACACCGGAGAATTTTAAAGCGGAAGTACTGGAATGCGACAAACCGGTTCTGGTGATTTTTTATGCGGCCTGGGATCAGCCCTGTCGGATGCAGCAGGCGGAACTGGACACCATTGCGGACAAACATCCGGATATCAAAGTCTGCAAACTCGATGTGGAGGAGTATCCGGCTTTCGCCCAGCAATACGGAATTATGATGATCCCGACGACCATCGCGTTTAAGGATGGGAAAAAACATAAAAGGGCAACGGGGCTGCGGCGCGCAGGAGTGTTGCTGAGCATGGTACAATAATGGATGATTACCAACGGTGATTGCATAAATGATGAGTTTTTTCTGAAATAGAATAAAAAATTAAATACAGGTATTGACCAGGATAAAAAATGTAGTATCAATGTAAAGAAAAGAGGTAAAGAAAATGGCAGTAACAGTACTCGACAAAGATAATTTTAAACATGAAGTATTAAAAGCAGACAAACCAGTGCTGGTTGATTTTTGGGCTACTTGGTGCGGTCCCTGCCGCATGATGGCTCCCGTAGTGGAAAAGATTGCGGAAGAGCATCCGGAGCTAAAAGTCTGCAAGGTTGACATTGATGAAAATCCGGAACTGGCACAGCTGTTCAACGTCATGAGCATTCCCACGCTGGCGGCGTTTAAAGACGGACAGTTGATTGGAACGGCGGTAGGCTATCAGCCGAAGGAAAATGTGCTGAAACTGTTTGCGTGAGTTTGCCGATACTGGACGCCTGAGATGTTTTGTGCTGATAGTTTGAAATATGCAAGGTGTTTCAGGGACTATTTGCATATAAGATATTTTATAAAAGGAATCCGTTTCAAAAGGAAATGTGAACATGATGGACATTATTATCATCGGCAGCGGTCCCGCGGGTGTTTCCGCCGCTTTATACGCTAGACGTGCAGGGGCAGATGTGGCGGTGGTCAGCCGTGGCAGCGGGGCATTGGCGAAAGCGGAAAAAATCGAAAATTATTATGGCTTAGCAGAACCGCTGACAGGCGCTGAACTGGAAGCCAACGGCATTGCAGGCGCAAAACGGCTTGGCGTGAACTTTGTTGAGGGTGAAGTAGTGGGTTTGGCCATGAATGAAGATTTTACCGGGCTTGTGGTGCAGACGCCGAAAGAGGCTTTTGAGGCAAAAGCGGTCGTGCTGGCAGCGGGAAGCACCAGGCTGGCGCCCAGGATTCCGGGACTTAAAGAACTGGAAGGCAAAGGCGTAAGCTACTGCGCGATCTGCGACGCGTTTTTTTACCGGAATAAAACCGTGGCAGTCCTGGGTGGAGGGGAATATGCATTGCATGAGGCGGAAATCCTGTTGCCCCATGCTGCTAAAGTCATGCTGTTTACCAACGGCAAAGAACCGGCTGTGAAAATTCCGGATACCATTGAAGTACATAAAGAAAAAGTGACTGCTGTGGAATCGGAAAATGAAGGCGGCATGGAGCGTGTCAGCGGACTGCGTATGGAGGACGGAACGATTACTCTGATAAACGGTCTGTTTGTAGCGCTGGGAACTGCGGGCAGCGTGGATTTTGCCCGGAAAATTGGCGCGGCAGTGGATAACAACCGCGTTGTAGCGGACAAAGATATGGCAACCAATGTGCCCGGGTTGTATGCGGCCGGCGACTGCACCGGCGGTCTGCTCCAGGTGGTGAAGGCTGCTTATGAAGGCGCTGTGGCAGGTTTGGCGGCGGCGAAATACGTGAGAAATCAAAAATAGAAAACTACAGAAATTGCTTTTTGTGTTTCCCTAAATACCTAAATAAAAAAGCTGTTCATGTTTTTCTTTATAGAGAGCAACATGATCAGCTTTTATTTTTACTATTAATTGTCTACAGCGGTTGTTTTTATTTCAGCGGGTTCTCAATCTTAAATAAGTCAGACTACATTGGCCAGAGATTTTTATAGTCCTTATACCATTACGCTATGTCCTTCCACATAATTCCGGATCCGCTCCAGCCGCTGTTTGGTAGCAGGGTGGCTGGATAAAATGCGGGCGGCGAAACCCATCTGGGCTTCCCCCTGGGTGATGAAGTTCAGACCGTTGTACAGTTCAGCGCCCAACCCGATTTCGCAGGCGTACTGATCTGCTTCATATTCGTCCTGCCGGGAGCTGAACATGGTGATCAGATACAGAGGAAGCTGCATCAGGAACTGGAATAACCAAATCTGGATGACAAAGAACCAAGAGATGATGGCGGTAAACCAGCCGATGATGGGGATAAAACTGATAATCTGCAGGACCAGCGTGATATAGCTGTAAATCCTTACAACGAAATTCCCAAACGAACTCATGGTACTGGTCAGAAGGGCCGTGTTGGTGTCACGGTTTTGGATATGCCCTACTTCATGGGCCAGGATTCCTGCCAGTTCGCCTGTCGGCATATTGGATAACAGGGGCAGCGTGACTGCGATATTGTTGCTGCCCACCGCGAAGGCGTTCAGCGTTTTCGTATTACAAATGTATAAATTGTAATCATCCATATCCAGTCCAGCTTTCCGGCAGACGATGGACATAGCCTGCTTCAACTGTTCCCCCGCGGCTCCGGTGGGACGCTGGCAGTTCATGGACCAGCACAGGTAACGCTGCATGATCCAGGTGCGGTACAGCAGGCAGGGGACCAGCAGGGTCAGGGCAGATAAGACAATAATGATGTTCGTTTCCGTGAGGAGGATATTAAAATAGTTCATTCCCTTCAGCAGCCACTGCCAGCGGACGGGATGGAACAGTTCTACCAATCCCCAAAAGGTTGAGACAATCAGGAAATTAACGATAAACGTCAGACTGAGGACGACGATATCGCGAAGCAGATTATACACTATACAGTCTCCTTCAATTAACATTAAGAATCTTTTGCGTACTATACTATAAAAGCTGAACAGACATCCGGCAAGGCTGTTGCTGTCTTTTCAAATTATACTACAAAAATATTACTTTTCCAAATAGGAAAGATAGACTTCATTGCTTTTGTGATATATAATGTAAGCATGTTTTCTGATGCCGCTGATATTATTGAGTGTGTTCGTCAGGACTTTGTGCAAGCAGTACATATGGCACAGGCTGATTTTTAGTTTATGCTGTTGGAGTAATTAACAGAATGGAGAATTTTCTATGGAAGAAATGTTGCATGTCCCGGAACCGGAAAAGAAGATGGAACCGGTACCGCCCTTAACTCATGTGGAGGCAAATCAGGAAGGCTATCGCTGGGTGGCGATCACGGCGATGCTGTTTGCCATCGGTATCATCCTGCATACGGTAAGTCCCAATGTGGGCGGCGTGACGCCCAACTGGACCATTGCCATGTATGCCATCGTCATCAACCTGACCCGGCCGCCTTTAAAACGGGCCATCGGCATCGGCTTTGTGGCGGGGCTGAC
>JAFZIG010000094.1 GCA_017554485.1 Acidaminococcaceae bacterium
CAGGCACGGTCATCGGCCGGAACAGCAATGTCTATCCCACCTCCTGTGTGAGAGGCGTTGTGCCTGCAGATTCCATCTACAAGAACAGCGGGGAAATCATCCATAAGGGGGAAATGTAACAATGGGTAAATATTTCGGCACCGACGGCTTCCGGGGCGAAGCCAACAAAGACCTGAACTTTGAACATGCGGTAAAGATCGGCCGCTTCCTGGGCTGGTACTACGGCGCCAGGCTGGGCAAAAAAGCAAAAATCGTAATCGGCAAGGATACCAGGAGAAGCTCTTACATGTTTGAGTCTGCCCTGTGCACGGGTCTGGTGGCTTCCGGCGCGGACGCCTACATCCTGCATGTAACTACTACGCCTTCCGTTTCTTACATCACTCGGGTGGACGACTTTGACTGCGGCATCATGATTTCCGCCTCCCACAACCCGTTCTACGACAACGGCATCAAGTTGCTGAACGGCGACGGCGAAAAGATGGACGAAGAAACCATCTTAAAGGTGGAAGATTACATTGACGGCAAACTGGAAGTACCTGTTGCCGAACGGGAAGCCATTGGCCGCACCGTGGATTACGTGGCGGGCCGCAACCGCTATATCGGCTACCTGATCTCCCTGTCCAAGTACAGCTTCAAAAATGTGAAGGTAGGCCTAGACGTTGCCAACGGCGCCGCCTGGCAGATTGCCCCGGCGGTGTTTGAAGCTCTGGGCGCCAAGGTTTATGTTATGAATAACCATCCGGACGGCTACAACATCAACACGGACTGTGGCAGCACCCATATCGAGCACCTGCAGAAATTCGTGGTAGACAACAAGCTGGATATCGGCTTTGCCTTCGACGGTGACGCAGACCGCTGCCTGACTGTTGACGAAAAGGGCAACGAGGTAACCGGCGACCACACGCTGTACATCTACGGTCTCTACATGAAAGAGCGCGGCAAGCTACTGAACAACAAAGTGGTCACCACCGTCATGTCCAACTTCGGTCTCTATAAAGCGCTGGACAAGGTGGGCATCGAATACGAAAAAACCAAAGTGGGCGACAAGTACGTATACGAAAATATGGTACAGACCGGCAACCGTATCGGCGGTGAACAGTCCGGCCACACCATCTTTATCAAGTACGCCAACACCGGCGACGGCATCCTCACTTCACTGAAGATGATGGAAGTCATGCTGGCCAAGGAAAAACCCATGAGCGAACTGGCAGCCCCCGTAGTGTTCTATCCGCAGGTTCTGAAGAATGTACGCGTAAAGAGCAAACCGGACGCGCAGAACGATCCGGACGTGCAGGCAGCCGTTGCCAAAGTTGCGGAAGCATTAGGCGACACCGGCCGCATCCTGGTACGGGAAAGCGGCACCGAACCGGTTATCCGCGTCATGGTAGAAGCGGAAAGCGACGAAATCTGTGAAAAATATGTGGATGAAGTAATCGAAGTAATCAAAGCCAAAGGGCATATTGCATAAAATAACTATATAAAAACTTAAGGGCTGGACGAAACCGTCCAGCCCTTTTTGATTGCCCTAATCCGTTTTAATCTTCGTTCTCCACCTTAAACACCATACAGTAGATGACCGGCATAACCACCAATGTGATCATTGTTGCAACCGTCAGGCCGCAGGAAATCGCAATAGCCATGCCCCGCCAGAAATCGCTGGGAAACATTGGGATCAGGCCCAGCACAGTGGTAAGGGCCGTCAGCATGATGGGACGGAAACGTACAATGACCGATTCCGTAACTGCTTTCAATCTTGGCATGCCCTGTGCCAGATGCTGGTCGATCTGGTCAACCAATACCGTTCCGTTACGGATGATGGTACCTACCAGTGCTAAAGCGCCGGTCTGCGCCATGATGCCCATAGGCGTATTGAACAGGAACAGACCCAGAATAACGCCTACCAGACCTAACGGTGCAATACAGGTAACAACAAATACTTTTCGTACATCCATCAGCATGAGCATCAGCAGGATGATCATGATCAGGAGCATGGCGGGCACAGGCTTCAGGATGGAAGCAAGGGACTTGACGCTCTTTTCCGAAGGCCCGTCGATTTCAATAGTCACACCGTAGGGCAGGTTCTTCCGAAGTTTTTCCGAAGCTTTCCAAATCTCATTGGTCACGTCATTACCGGTGACGCTGTCAATGATACCCGCATTGACAGTAACTGTAGGCAGCAGGTTGCGCCGCCAGATCATCCCGTCTTCATTCTCATAACTGATGTAGGCCACCTGGTTCAGTTGTACGGCGCCTTTCGCAGTGGGGATGCTCATGGTTCCCACGTCACTGACGTTCTGATGGTCCTTCGGTTCCAGACGGAACACGATGTCAATAGCCTGGTCTCCCTCATAATACTTACTGATGCTGTAGCCGCTGATCTCCGCATACAGGGCGGCAGCCACAGCTTTCCGGGTCAGGCCCATCTGCCGCAGTTTGTCATCGTCCAGTTCCACTTTAACGGAAGGCGCTTTTTCCATCCAGTCAAAATTGATCACTGTCACATGATCATTGGCCAGCATGAGTTCTTTCATTTTGCCAGCATATTCTTTTGCCTGGTTATCCGTAGGCGCGGAGACACGGAACATGACAGGGTACGGTGTTGGCGGACCCAGTGGAATGGAATGGGAGTAACTCTGTACATCCGGGAAATTGTCCTCTATCATCACCTTGATTTTCTTTTCCAACTGTTTGCGGGTTTCCAGGTCTTTGGCCACCACTACCAGCTGGGCATAATTATCCCGGGGCTGCACCGGTTGGATGACCAGTACGAAACGGGGACTGCTCTCGCCTACATAGGTTGAGATGCTGTTCACGCCTTCCTCTTTCAGTACCATCTCCGTCAGCTTGCGCGCCGCTTCATCGGTGGTCTTCAGGCTGGTACCTTCCGGCAGATTCATGTCCACCAGCAGTTCCGGCCGTGTGGATGCCGGGAAGAATTCCTGTTTCAGCAGCTTACCCATCAGCAGGGACGCCACAAAAATGCCTATGCTTATAAGGATAACCGATTTACGGTGGTGCAGCGACCAGTACAGCAGCTTACGGAACACATCGTAAAAGCCGCCCTGGTACATGGAAGCCTCCGCTTCCTCTTCACCGCTTTTGTCTTCCTTTTTCAGCCAGGAATGGGCCAGGGTCGGAGCGACCGTAGCCGAGATCAGCCAGCTGCTCATCAGGGTGATGGTCACCACGGTGAAAAGGCTGCCGGCATATTCGCCCACGCTGGATCTGGCAAAAGCAATAGGCATAAAGCTGGCGCAGGTGATCATGGTGCCCGTCAGCAAAGGCTTGGCACAGCTTTCAAAGGCAAAGGAACAGGCCTTGATACGATCCCAGCCCTCGTTGATCTTGGTTTCTATCATTTCCACCACGACCACGGAATCGTCAACCAGCATGCCCAAAGCCACGATCAGGGCACCCAGGGACATCTTGTGAAGGTCGATCCCCGCAAGGAACATGCCCACCATGCTGCACATCAGCACCAGAGGGATGCAGACTGAAATGACATAACCGCTCTGCCTGCCCAGGGTCATCAGGCTGACCACCAGCACAATCAGGATGGCTTCCACCAGGCTTTCCATAAATTCGTTAATGGAGTCTTTTACGACCCTGGGCTGATCCAGCACCTTGTTCAATTCAAAGCCCAAGGGAAGCTCCTTGCGGATTTCCGCCACCTTTTTATCAAGGTTCCTGCCCAGCCTCAGGTTGTTACCGCCATCCACCATGGAAAGTGAAATACCTACGGCAGGCTTGCCGTTGAAATACATCTTGGGATCTGACGGTTCCACGTAACCCCGTTCAATCTTGGCAATATCCCCCAGCCGAAGGGTACGCCCGTTTCCGCTGATGGGAATGTTTTCAATATTCTTTACCGTTTCAGGAATACCGGTGAGGCGCAGATAAATATTGCTTTTCCCATTATGCTTCATGGCCGCCGGGGTGACAGAAGTTTCCGCCTGCACCACCGCAGCCAGCTGATCCACACTCATACCCAGCTGGGCCAGCTTTTCGTTATCGGTTTGGATGTAAATCTTTTCCGGCTGTACGCCTAACAGTTCAACCTTTTTTACATCCGGGACCTGTACGAACTTATCCTTGATGTCACTGGCTACCTTACGCATGTCTTCGTAGGAGAAGCTATCAGAGGTGATAGCATACACGTTACCGAAAACATCATCAAAGTGATCGTTAAAGTACGGCCCGTATACATCTGCGGGAAGATCGCTCCTGTTATCATTAACCAAGTTACGCACATCCTGCCAGTGACTGGGGATCGTTTCCGAAGGAACACTTTCCTTCAGATACACGTTGATCACGCAGACGCCCGGCCTGGAATAGCTGGTAACATAATCTACATCATCTACGGTCTGCACAACTTTTTCTATCTTATCCGTTACATGCATCTCCATCTGCTTGGCAGTAGCCCCCGGCCAGGCGGCGGAGATAACCATCTGTGTGAGAGCATAGCTGGGGTCTTCCTGACGGCCCAGCACAGCAAAGCAGATAATACCCATAACCGCAAGCAGTCCGGAAAAAAAGTGAACGACCTGTTTATGTTTGATTGCCCATTCGGCCCAATTGCTGTTCATTTTGCCTCACTGCTTTCCAGGCGCACTTCCTGCCCTTCCGCCAATTTGTTGATGCCGCCGGTAATGACCACATCGCCTTTGGCAAGGCCTTCCGTGATCCTCACGTTACTGCCTTCAAAGCCCGCAGTCTTAACACTAACCAGTGCAACCTTTTTATCCCGGACCACCCACACTTTCGGCTGGTCACCGGTCTGGTAGATGGCACCGGAAGGAATTTGAATTGCGCGGTCTATCCCTGTATTTAACACGACTTTGGCCGTCATTCCCAGCTTTGCCTGTTCCGGCATGGAATCTACGGCCACTTTAACCTTATAGGTACGGGTCACGCTGTCTGCCATAGCCGAAATTTCAGCAATGTGACCGGAAGCAGTCAGGTTGTCCAGGGCCCAGAAAGTAATAGTTGCGGGCTGATTCAGTTTAATCTGCCCCAGCCGGTTCTCCGGTACATAAATCTGGATTTCCCGACTGCCATCCTGTATAACAGTTGCCATCGGCGTTCCGGCGCCCACCACCTGTCCGATTTCTCCGGAAATGGAGGCAACCATCCCGTCATGATCCGAAACCAGTCGGGTATAACCCAACTGGTTCTCGCTGGCGGTCAACTGCGCCCTCGCGCTTTCCAACTGGGATGCCGCCGCGTCATAACGGGTCTTGTGTTCGTCACGGATCAGAGTGCTGACAGCGCCTTTTTCGTACAAGGTCGTATAACGTTTATAGTTTTCCTTAACTACTTCATAATTGGAAAGAGCAGCCTGGTACGTAGCCTGAGCCGCATTATAACTCTGCTGCACATCCTTGGGGTCCAGTTCCATCAGCACCTGCCCGGCCCGGACGTTATCACCCAGATTGATATGGCGGGCCACAATCTTTCCGGCAACCTGGAAGGCCAGATTGCTTTCATATTTACCCCGCACCTCTCCCGGATACACAGCCGTATCTTTGGCTGCGGTATCCCCTATGGTGATAGTGCGGACCACCGGAACGATCCTGTCTTCCGGAGCCGGCGGCTGCAACGCGGAGAAAATACGCCAGCCGATAAAGACAACAGCCAACGCCCCCAATATCTTGTAATGTGTTTTTGTAAGATGGATTTCCGGTAAATTCATGATATGCTTCTCTCCATTCTGTTATCTTGTTGTCCGCTTGAAAAGCTGGCGGAAAGATAATGTTGATAAACCAAAGATGAAATTACATTTACGGTTCTACAATATTAAAATCCGACTTAAAGGGTGTCATATACTTTACCAGTCTTACCGGAACGGTTGCGTCGCCTTCTGCAGTAATGAGCTTCATGACTTCTTTCCGGCCCGACATCAGCCCCAATAGCTGCATCCTGCTGCAGGTCAGCGTACAGTCCGTTTTTTTGTTTTTCGCATCTTTATGAACAAGCAATACGCCCTCTGTCCGCTTAACAAAGAACGTTTCTCCTGTATCCGAAATATTCAGGGTGAGGGTGAAATCATCGTTCTGTGCCTTGCCGGCATCCGTTGCAATATCGATAAAGTCAAGCATCATCTCTGCTGTCATGCCTTCCTTCAAGTCAGCCGTTTCGGCTACCACCGCATTGATTGCCTGGTTCCCGCAGCGGAGTTCCAGTGCTGCTGTCAGATAAGAACTGCGCCAGGTTCCGCTTTCCGCCTGGTATCCTAACTGTTCCAATGCGTCCGCACAAAGGTTTCGCGCTTCCTGGTTGGCAGGATCGGCAAAGACCAGTTCTTTCGTCACCTGGGCCACCCACTGGTACTCTCCTTTTGCATAATCTTTGCGGGCTTTTTCCAATACAGCATTGACATCACCGAAATATTCTACCCATTTTTTAGCCGTGGCTTCCGGTGTCAGCAAGTTGAGGTTGACAGGATTCGCGTCATACCAGCCCAGATACCGCTGGTAAACCGCTTTGATATTATGATTCAGGGTACCGTAATACTGCCGAATGTACCATACCTTGCCCAGTTTTTCCGGCAGTTCCAGCATCCGGGCGATTTCCACGGGCGTGTAGCCCAGGTTGGCATAGTGCAGCGTCTGATCATTGATGTATTTATATACGGCAGCAGTATCTTCCATATATTTTTTAATGGTTTCCGTTCCCCAGTGGGGCCAGTTGTGAGACTGGAACACCACATCCGTCTTATCCCCGAACAGGTCCTCTGCCTCCAGAATATATTTTGCCCAGTCGCTGGCGTTCCGCACCTGGGCGCCCCGCAGGGTATACAGGTTGTGCATGGTGCCGGTGCAGTTCTCTGCCAGCCACAAGGCGCGATAATCCGGGAAATACGCATGCATCTCGGCAGGCGCTTCTGTTCCCGGCGTAAGCTGGAACTGCACTTCAATTCCATCAATTTTGATTGTTTCATTGGTTTTTACAACATATGTAGGCGGCAGCAGGCCAATATTTCCCACAGACTGCTCCAGACCGATGCCTAAAGCCATTCTGCCTTTCGGTCCCGGATGCAGATGGACCCCATACTGATACTGGGCCCTTCTGGCCATAGCCCCGCCAGCATAGATGTTCTCACTTACAGCATGCTCCAGGAATCCGTCCGGCGCTATCACAACGACCTTGCCGCTGGCAAACTGTTCTTGCAGCGAAAGCGTCTCATCCGCCGCATCTTCTTTCTTAATAAGCCCGAAAATCCCTCCGTAATGATCGACATGGGAATGACTGTAAAGAACGGCAACGATATGCAGCGAGCCAAAGTGCTTTTCCATCAGCGCTTTCGCTTCTGCCATATCCTCCTCGCACATCAGCACATCAAACACGATCCAGCCGTGATCCGTGCGGATGAAAGTCGCATTGGACATGTCATAGCCGCGGACCTGGTAAATGCCGTCACACACTTCAAAAAGACCGGCATAACTGTTGAACAGGGTATTGCGCCACAGGCTTGGGTTCACACTGTCCGGTGCTTTTTTAAACTGCTTCAGAAAATCATATCCGGCAACATCCCAAATAATATGCCCGTCTTCACCGCGGATAACGAAACCTGTGGGCGCTTCAATTAACCCACGCAACGCGTTTTCCTTTTCTGCTTCATCGGTAAAATCCAGTTTTTTATACCAGGAAGCATTGGCCTTCCTTGTAATGGCTGTCGCGTCCTTTTGTACATTTGTTGGATTGAAAGTCGGTTTTTTTCCTTTCATGTTTTCTATCGCTCCTTTATAAAATATCTTTCATTCGGTTCTCATGTACACAGCCTCGTCCATCATGCCTTCATTCTTAGACAGGGCCGTGGTCACTGCAATATCGCCAATCGTATTGATCGAGGTACGGAACATGGAAGTCAGGGGATCGATGCCCAGCACGATAGAAGCCGCTTCCACCGGAACACCGAACGATACAATAATCGACGTCAGGCAGACGAACGAGCCCCCCGGCACGCCCGGCGCACCGATGGACAGTGCAACAACAGTGACAAAGAGTGCCCAGATAAAGGCTGGTGTCATTTCTATCCCGTACATCTTCGCCAGCAGAATTGCCTGGATGGAGAAATAAAAGCAGCCGCCATCCATGTTAACGGTTGCGCCCAAAGGAATAGAAAAAGAAGAAAGCCGGGGCGAAACGCCCATCTTCTCCGTACAAAAATTCATGGTAAAAGGCATAGCTGCACTGCTGCTTCCCATGGAAATGGCAATCGGGACAAAACCGCCTATTTTTTTCAGGAAGGGTACCGGGGAAATCTTCCCCATCAGCACCATGACCACCGAATAGACACATATCATCCCAAGGGAACCAATGAACTGCCCCACCAGCACTTTTCCCAAAAGCAATAGGGAATCCACACCGACGGTAAACATAAGAGCCATCATGGATAAAAAGGCAATCAGCGGGATAAACTGCGCCAGCAGCGTAATGACCCTCAGGCAGAATGTATTAGCCGTTTCCGTCAGGTCTTTCAGAATCTGTACTTTCTCACCCAGCATATTGATGGTAACGCCAAACAGCATGGAAACAAAAATCACCTGCAGCATGTCGCGGTTGACTATGGGCTGGACTAGGTTTTCCGGCACCACCTTCACGATCATATCCAGCAGGGACACGCTGACACCCTGGGCACTGCCTGTAACCGTGCCCATCTGGGGCACGCCGCCATGGAACATGAACAGACCTATGGTAATGCTGAGGATCGTGGCAATGACCGTCGTGCACATGTAAGTTCCCACCAGCTTCCCGCCGATGCGCCCAATATCCGATGCATTGGATATGCTGGTCAGGCCGGAAATGATGGAAAAGAACACTACCGGGGCAATCATCATATTGAGGGAGTTCAGGAACATAGTCCGAATGCTGGTGACTACGTACTTGTTTATCATATTGGTAATTTCCGGAGAGGCCATCTCTTTCAGCACAGCCCCGGCCAGTATGCCCATCACCATGGCTAAAAGGGTAAAACGAATCTGCTTATTCCCTGCCTCATGTACTTTGATGGAAACAATGTTTTTGCCATTTTTGTGCGCATAAGAGAGCTGTTCTTTCTTTGATTTCAGGAAAACTGTCCGGTAGTAATCCGGATCATCTTCATTCCATTCCCCCAGGATATGCAGAGGGTTATACTCCTCTCCCCGGGTCTCAATCTGCAGAGAAACATCGCCGAACCGCTTGCGCACCTTCACTTTGTCACAGACATCCGGACGTATCGAAAGCTGAAGGGAATAAATATGCTCCAGTAGCTGCCGCCCGGTTGCCACCTCCTGATAGGAGACTCCCAGCTTCTTCAGCGTTTCTTCAATCGCATTGACAGTCTCTTTAAAATTTTCACGGGTAAGATCAAAGGTACGCCATCGTTCAAACACTTTTGTCACTCCTTACATTCAGTAACACCATCATTCGTTTCATACAAATAGTAATGCTTTATACTTTTAAATTCAAGAGATTTTTCACGAAACGGCCCTTCCCATCCTGAAATACATAAAACAGGATTTAATCGCAATGACAAGAACAAATCTCTTACCAGTTTTTACCAGATTGCTTTCATAATAGTACGATATGATTCGTTAAGGTAATTGATGATTAAATTATACATCAAAAACACTTCTTCAGCACTGAAGGCAGTATCCCGATTCACCATGCATACATCCAGCATCAGGTCGCCGTTTTCATTACAGTAGAATTTGAACGGCTTATATTTGGTATTTTCCGAACTCAGCATTTTTGCTAACGCCGGCTCATTGTCAGGAGTCAGCGCCTGTGGCGATATTTGTACACGGATCATGTCGAAAATACTGTTATCCAAAATCAAAGCCGAAGGGAGCTGCTGTCCCTTCACTGTTACATGCGTCCGAAATACAACAGTACCGTTTGCATCATTTTCGACTTCTTCCATTTGGAACGCCGTTATGTTGTTCTTGTCCAGGTAAAATTTAAATTCCTCTGCTTTTTTAATCATGATGATTCCTCCGTTTAATTATAATTATATTTATCCCTGAAATCATACGGGAAATAAACGACTTAGGTAAATAATCCGTAAAACACAAAACGTCTTATTTTTATATTATACTACATACGACATTAAAATTATACTGTTATTTTATTCTGACAATAATTCCCCTTCTGATGCATTCGCTCTTTGTCCGCTGACAATATGCCTTCTGTCATAAAACAACACGCCCGAATGTCTCGTCCAGGGCTTTTCTGGCTCAAGGATATACTTCAGGTAATCCCGTTCAAAGAGCCATGTGTATGTCCGTTCGTCCAGCAAATCAACCATCCGTGTATAAACATTACTGTCCGTCATCAGCAACGCTGTTTGCCTGTGCGGCAGGTCAACATTGTTCCAATACATATGGGGCTCTCCGTCGCTGGCAGGCGTACGCCCGTAAAGCGCAAAGGCCGTTCCCGGATTATCTGCATGGATTTTATCGGTAGTATAAATGTCTCCAATAGCAAGATATCCGTTGCTTACATGGATATTGCCTCTTTCTGCCCACAGCTTCGGGATCACCGTACCGTCGCCGGAAGATATGTTGTTAATTGTAACATCGGTAATCAGGTCACTGCCGTCAGGCGCCTGCATATCTACTGTCAATGGTGAATCGCCGCCTTTGGACAGGATGGCATCTGTCCGGATATAGTTTCCGGTCAATGCTACGTCATTACCTGTTCCGCTTGCTTCTGCCTGTATTGTGCCGATATGCGATGCGGATGTATTATCCTGCATGTCAACCACCACGGCCCTGCCATTGGCAAGATCCAGGAAGATATCGCCACGGTTCACTTTTGCATGTACCAGGTTACCGGCAGTAACAGAATCTGCTTTTACATTTCCGGACTGTTTGATTTCCAGTGAAATGTCATTGCCGGCTTTTGCATCATTAAGGCTGATATTGCCTGTATCCGTTGTAACGCTTACATTGTCATTTACAGCAACAGTTCGGTCAAGGTACACGCTTCCCTGTTTACTGGTTTCTGCGGTCAATCCTTCACCGGACAAAATCTTGTCTGTAACGTGCAAATCCCCGTTCTCTGCTTTCATGTTGACATAGCCGGCCGCCAGTACTTCACCATGATCTTCAATGATGATGTTCATACCGTCCGATCCCGGTGTATAAGCTTCCGACTTGGCGGACAGTGTAATATCACCAGACGTAGTTGCGGTTCTTCCTTTAATACTTATTGTCCCTGATTCAGTTGCCACTGTGATATCCTGATCTGCGAAAATAGTTCTTTCGTTCGGACCGTTATCGCCAATATGAATGTCTCCTTTACCTGTTGCAATCGTTACACTGCCATTATTGGCAATAACCTTATCATCAACCGATACATCGCCTGTGCCAGTAGTAAGAGAAACATCACCATTAGCCGTTGCCACAGAAGCTCCCACCTGAATGCTGCCTTCCGTTGTACTCATACTTACATTGCCGTCAACAGAAGCCACATTCTTATCTACATGGATATCACCCTTATCAGCCGTTATCACTACATCGCCCCTTACAGCAACGCTTCGGTCAAAGTACACGCTGCCCTGGTCAGTGATTTCTGTAGTCACACCCTTCCCCGATAATATCTTGTCTGTAATATGCAGGTCTCCGTTCTTTGCTTTCAGGTTCACATAGCCGGCCGCCAGTACTTGGCCATTATCTTCAACAACAATATTCTTACCGTCTGTATAGGTTTCCGACTTGGCCGACAATGTAATATCACCATCTGTAGTTGCGGTTCTTCCTTTAATGTTTATGCTCCCTGATTCGGTTGCCACAGTGATGTCCTGATTTGCAAAAATGGTTCTTTCATCCGGGCCGTTATCACCGATATGAATATCGCCCTTCCCGGTCGTAGCCGTCACGCTCCCACTATTGGCAACAACCTTGTCATTGACAGATATATTGCCTTCATCGGTAACCAGGGAAATATTGCCATGTATAGAATTCACTGTTTTATCAACGGTTATATTGCCGTTTGCAGTAGTTAACGCTGTATCCTGCCCGGATGTTACGTCAGCGCCCACATGGATATTTCCCTTATCTGTGCTGGCATTGACACTCCCTTTATCCGCCGTTATGGCATTCTTCACAAATACATGGCCGGAGTTGCTGGTCACCGACACATCATTAGCCGCCTGTATTCCCTTGGTTACCACAATCGCCTTGTCTGCGGCAAGACTTACGTTGCCCTCTCCTTCTGCACCACTATTGGCAACCAGATCATTCTTGTACAGCACAACGGTTCCGTCTTTTGCCACATTGGTAAGGGTTATATTTCCGTTTACCGGAGAACCGATGGTCGCCAGGAGTCCTTTTACAGGAATATCCTTATCTGTAATCTCCGCAGCCAGTTCAGTCCACGGCTTGTCACCATTCACTGTGACGCTTACGTTCCCATTCACCGCATTATATTGACCCGGGTTATCTTCATCTTCCAAGCCGTGAACCGCCAGTCTGACGAAATGATTTTGCGCATTGTCCAGCTGAACCCCGCGACCGGCTTCCAGCTCAACCTTATCCGTATTGCTCGTCATCTCCAATACACCGGATTCTGTCTCATAAATCCTGCCTTTGGCTTTAGCGGTAAATGTGGTATCTGCAGTAACCGTATTATTGATTGAAATATCCTTGCCGGCAGTTGATGTAATGGTATCCGAAGTAACAGCGCCATCAATATTGGTATTGCCTGCTGACTGCAAATTGGTCTTACCTGCTGTTATAGAATCAATGGCAGTTCCGTTTCCGTCAGTTACTTCTTTGACGGTCAGTTCACCTTCACTTTCCACATTCAACACATTAGCAACGCGCACCTTCTGCAAGGTCATAGTGTTGTCATCGGGTGCTGCATTGGCTATACCTTTCAGCCATGCGTTCTGTGCCGCGGCATTAATTGCCGTATTACTGTGATTCATAATACGAAGCGCGTTCGTTTCCGAGCCAAGATTCCCGTTTTCTGCTTCCAATGCTACACGTGTGCCCGCATCAATATACGCTTTCGCATCTGTACCGCTCGCAATATTACCTGTCGCAGTCTTTAAGGAAACCTCTTTTCCTGATGCAAGCGTTCCATTGGATGTAATATCTCCATCTGCGTTTGCTGCAACGTTTCCTTCTGTTGCAGTAACTGCGTCATTGGTTGTAATTGCTCCGCCGGTGCTTGTCAGGGCAACATTCTGGTTTGCCTGTACCGCGCCATTTGTGGTTATATTATCCCTCGCTTCAACCGTGACATGCCCTTCTTCCGCTGTTACAGTGGAACCTGTAGTAATCGCACCTGCCTTGCTCAGTAACGATACGTTCTGGTTTGCCTGAACCGCATCCTTGGCCGTTATATCACCATTTGCAGTTGCTTTAACGTTTCCTGTTTCTGCGGTGACAGTAGAATTTGCAGTGATCGCTCCTTCCTCACTTGTCAACGTAACATGCTGCTTCGCCTGTACTGCGGCTTCAGTAGTAATACCTTGCTTAGCATTAATACTTACATTCTCTTCTTCCGCTGTTACAGTACCTTTTGTCTGTATAATTCCGTCCGTACTGGTAATGACTACGTTCTGGTTTGCTGTTACTGCTTTGGCTGTGGTCACGGCATCTTTCGCCGTTGCAATCACGTCACCTGCTGTAGAAGTCACTGCGCCATCCACTGTTACGCTGCCTGCTTCTGCCTTCAACGCAACATTATTCTTCGCGGTTGCATCTGCTCCTACTTCAATGTTACCTGCATCGGAAGTAACGGTGATTGCTCCACCCGCTGCTGACAGCTTGCCGCTGGTAGTTACGTTACCCTTCGCTGTGGCTTCGATGTCACCTGTTTCTGCAGTGACAGTAGAATTAGCAGTGATTGCTCCTTCCTCACTTGTCAATGTAACAGTCTTCTTTGCCTGCACTGCGGCTTCAGTAGTAATACCTTGCTTAGCGTTAACAGTTATATTCTCTTCTTCCGCTGTTACAGTACCTTTAGCCTGTACAACACCGTCCGTACTGGTAATAACTACGTTCTGGTTTGCTGTTACTGCTTTGGCTGTGGTCACTGCATCTTTCGCCGTTGCAATCACGTCACCTGCTGTAGAAGTTACTGCGCCGTCCACTGTTACGCTGCCTGCTTCTGCCTTCAACGCAACATTATTCTTCGCGGTTGCATCTGCTCCTACTTCAATGTTACCTGCATCGGAAGTAGCGGTAATCGCTCCGCCTGCTGCTGACAACTTGCCGCTGGTAGTTACGTTACCCTCCGCTGTGGCTTCGATATTTCCTTCTTCCGCTGTTACAGTGGAACCTGTAGTAATCGCACCTTCCTTGCTCAGTAACGATACATTCTGCTTCGCCTGCACTGCGCCACTGGTGGTTATATTATCCTTCGCTTCAACCGTGACATGCCCTTCTTCTGCTGTCACAGCTGCGCCAGTCTGTACTACACCTTCCGTACTCGTAAGAACTGCGTTCTTCTTCGCTTTTACAGCCTGAGTCGTGGTCACGGCATTCTCCGCTGTTGCTGTTACGTCACTTGCTGTAGAAGTCACTGCGCCGTCCACTGTTACGCTGCCTGCTTCCGCACTCAATGCAACAGTATTCTTCGCGGTTGCATCTGCACCCACTGCAACATCGCCTGCATCGGAAGTAACGGTGATTGTTCCGCCTGCTGCTGACAAGTTGCCGCTGGTAGTTACGTTACCCTTTGCCGTTGCTATAATGTTTCCTTCTGTAGAGGTTACGGTAGAATCGGTAGTAATTGTACCTTCCTTGCTCAGTAACGATATGTTGTTCTTTGCAGTCGCATCTGCACCGACTTCAACGTTACCTGCATCAGAAGTAACGGTGATTGCTCCGCCTACCGCTGACAACTTGCCAGTGGTGGTTACGTTACCCTTCGCTGTGGCTTCGATATTTCCTTCTTCCGCTGTTACAGTACCTTTTGTCTGTACAGTACCATTCGTACTGGTAATGACTACGTTCTGGTTTGCTGTTACCGCTTTGGCTGTGGTCACGGCATTCTTCGCCGTTGCTGTTACATCACCTGCTGTAGAAGTCACTGCGCCATCCACTGTTACGCTGCCTGCTTCTGCCTTCAACGCGACTTCATTCTTCGCGGTTGCATCTGCACCCACTGCAACATCGCCTGCATCGGAAGTAACGGTGATTGCTCCGCCTGCTGCTGACAATGCACCTTTAGTTGTTCCGTTATCCTTCGCTGTGGCTATAATGTTTCCTTCTGTAGAGGTTACAGTAGAATCGGTAGTAATTGCGCCCGCTTTGCTCAACAATGATATGTTGTTCTTCGCAGTCGCCCCTGCTCCTACTTCAATGTTACCTGCATCGGAAGTAACGTTGATCGCTCCACCTGCCGCTGACAACTTGCCGCTGGTAGTTACGTTACCCTTCGCTGTGGCTTCGATGTCGCCTGTTTCTGCAGTGACAGTAGAATTTGCAGTGATTGCTCCTTCCTCACTTGTCAATGTAACATTCTTCTTTGCCTGCACTGCGGCTTCAGTAGTAATACCTTGCTTAGCATTAATACTTACATTCTCTTCTTCCGCTGTTACAGTACCTTTTGTCTGTACAATTCCGTCCGTACTGGTAATAACTACGTTCTGGTTTGCTGTTACCGCTTTGGCTGTGGTCACGGCATCTTTCGCCGTTGCAATCACGTCACCTGC
>JAFZIG010000095.1 GCA_017554485.1 Acidaminococcaceae bacterium
GCAAAAGCTGATGAAGCGGTAGCAGAACCTGTTGAAGAAGCAAAAGCTAAGAAAACTGTAAAACGGAAAACTGCAGCTAAAAAGACAACTGCCAAAAATGCAGAAGAAAAAACAGAAACAGAAAAGAAGCCTGCGACGAAAAAAACAACAGCCAGAAAAACAACTGCGAAAAAAAGCGCCGCTGTAACAGAAGAAGGAACGGAAACCAAAAAAAGTTCTGCAAGAAAAACAACGGCCAAAAAGAAAACTGACGCAGCTGTCGACGTTGTAACGGAAACTGCTGAAGTTGCTGCGCCGAAAAAACGGGGACGTAAACCCGGGACTAAAAATAAAAAGAAAGACGCTGAATAATAAGTGTAGGGAAAGCCAAGAATACTTTTCTGCTTGCCGAAATATTTTCTCGACAAGCTTATAAACCTGTTTAATCAGTGTTTCCTTAATAAGCGAAAGTGATTTCTGAAAAGCAGGAGCACTTTCGCTTTTTCTGTAAAAAGAAGAAAGATAAATACCCGTTATTTTTCGGGGGAAAGGAAGTCCCGCAGGCCTTTTGCTGTTGGACGATGTTTGTTTATGCATCCCGTAGTCATTCACGATTCAAGAAACACAACATACCGCTATCCCTTTGGCGCCGTGGAAGCAGGTTCTGCCGTTACGCTGCGCTGTGACGTAGAAGGGGACGGGAAGGAAAAGGTCATCCTGCGTTTGTGGCAGGAGGGCGCCGGGGAAACGTTAGTTGCCATGGATGTTGAACAGTGGAAACGGAAACAGGAAACGGCAGAGAAGGAGAAAACGCTTTCTGTTGAAGAAGCTGTGCCTGTGCCAGATGGTGCAGTCATTGATGAGGCACCGGCAAAAACCGTAACAGAACCTGTTCAGAATGAAAAAATAAAAACACCGGCCGCATCCCGTATTCCTGCAACGAAAGAGGTGAAGGAAAAACGCCGTTACGTCTGCCGAATCACCGTTCCGGAAAAAGGCTGCCTGCTCTGGTATTACTTTATCGTAAAAACAGCGGAAAAAACATATTATTACGGCAACAATACCGCGCAGCTGGGAGGCTGGGGCCAGCAGTACGAACAGGAACCGCCTTCGTACCAGATTACGGTGTGTGACCGGGGTGTTGCTACACCGGACTGGATGAAACATGCCGTGGTGTACCAGATTTTCCCGGATCGGTTCAACCGGGGAAATGTACCTTTGTCTCAATTTGGCGGCAAACCCAACGCGCTGCTCCACGGAGACTGGAACGATCTGCCGCATTATATTAAAGACCCGAAGACCGGCTGCATCATCCATTATGATTTCTTCGGCGGCACACTGGAAGGAATCCGGGAAAAATTGGATTACCTTGCGGCCATGGGCATTACTTGCCTGTATCTGAATCCGGTTTTTGAAAGCCGCAGCAATCATCACTACGATACCGGGGACTATAAAAAAATAGACCCCTTCCTGGGTACGGAAGAGGAATTTTCCAGCCTGTGTAAAGAAGCGAAAGAACATGGCATCCGTATCATTTTGGACGGGGTGTTCAGCCATACGGGAGACGACAGCATTTATTTTAACCGGCAGGGAAATTATCCGGGAACCGGGGCGTATCAGTCCAAAAATTCTCCGTATTATTCCTGGTATCAGTTTAAAAAATTTCCGGAAGAGTACAGCTGCTGGTGGGGGGATAAGAGCCTGCCGGAAGTGGACGAAACGGACAGCGGCTATCAGGATTTTATAATCAAAGACAAAGACAGTGTGCTGAAACATTGGCTGAAAGCCGGCATCAGCGGCTGGCGTCTGGATGTGGCGGACGAACTGCCGGATGAATTCCTGACGGCATTTTACAGTGAACTGAAAAAGAGTGATTCGGAGGCTGCGCTGATCGGCGAAGTCTGGGAGGATGCCTCTAATAAAATCAGTTACGGCAAACAGCGGGCCTACCTGTGCGGTGGCAAGCTGGACAGCGTGATGAACTACGTCCTGCGCCGGTTGATGCTGGACTTTTTGCTGGGCAAAGCTGACGCGGGACACACTAACACACTGTATATGCAGCAGATGGAAAATTACCCGAAAGAAAACTTGTATGCCATGCTGAACCTGGCAGGCAGCCATGACGTGGAACGGATCCTGTCGGTGCTGGAAGAAAATAATAAGGAAAAAAATAGTAAAGCTGCCGGTGATACCGGACGGGAGGTTATTGCCGGAAAGGCGGGAAATGATAATAAAACCGATAATATAAGCAGTAATGGTTTAACAACTATAAATAATTCGCCGAAAGTACCGGCAGAGTTTTCTGAATTGGGCATCGGAGAGCGCCGCCTGCTTTTATTCTGGGCCTGGCAGATGACGCTGCCCGGGATGCCCTGCATCTATTACGGCGACGAAGCCGGATTGCGGGGCGGAAAAGATCCGGATAACCGCCGTCCCTATCCCTGGGGCAGGGAAAACAAAAAATTGCAGTCCTATTGCCGTGAGTTTATTCAGTTGCGGAAAAAGTTTGACGCCCTGCGTACGGGACGGATGATCCCCATTTATGCAGAGGGTGAAGTGTATATTTATGCCCGTTCCATTGAAGGCGGAAAAGATGTTTTTGGAAAACCGGCAGAGGATGGACTGTTTTTTGTGGCTCTGAACCGGGGAGATTTAGCACGCACGGTGCGTGTCTACACCGGGGAGCTTGCTTTCGGGGAATTACAGTCAGTGGGTCCGGTGCCTGCTGAACCGGTTTCTGTAATCAACGGAATCTTTACGGTCACATTGCCGCCACTGAGCCAGCAGATTTACAAATGTGAAAAAACGAATATAAACTTGCCGGGAAATGCAGACGATCTGTCTGAATGCATACGGTCAGAGGACAAAGGCAGCCGGGCGGATTTGAGCAAAGCCGGTGTACTGCTTCATCCCACTTCCTTATGGGGGGGCAGCGGAAAAGAGAAAAAAGAAGTTGCGAAAGAATGGATCGATTTTCTGGCAGCAGCCGGACAGAAAATCTGGCAGATTCTTCCTTTAAACCCGCCTGGTTTGGGGAACTCACCCTATTTATCCGTTTCAGCTTTTGCAGGACATGAAACACTGTTTGCGGAAGAAAATGAAACTAACAATACCAACGCAGCGCTTTCGGAAAATCATAAAAATATCCCTAAGAAAGTGTTGAGGGGCAAAACCGAAACAACGGTTGAAAAAGGGCAAAAAACGTATCTGGAGTTTTGCGCAAAAAACACTTACTGGCTGTCGGATTATGCCCTGTTCCGGGCACTGCAGGATCATTTTCATAAGCCCTGGCAGGAATGGCCGGAAGAGATACGTACACGTCGGCAGGCGGCGTTAAAAAGATACGGAAAACTGCTGGAAAAACAAATAGAAAATTACAAATTGAAACAATTTGAATTTTTCTGTGCCTGGCAGGAAATTAAATCATATGCCAACACAAAAGGCATTTCTATTTTAGGTGACATGCCTATCTTTGTGGCAGCGAACAGCGCGGACTGCTGGGCCCATCCGGAATATTTTAATCTGGATGAACAGGGATACCCGGAGGAGGTGGCCGGTGTGCCGCCGGATTATTTCAGCGCTACCGGACAGATATGGGGGAATCCGTTGTACCGTTGGGATGTAATGGCAAAAGACGGTTTCCGCTGGTGGAAAGAACGGTTCCGCGCCATAACCCAGTTCACCGACATGGTCCGGGTGGATCACTTCCGGGGCTTTGCGGCCGCCTGGGGTGTTCCCCGGGGAGAAAAGGATGCCACTACCGGCTGCTGGAAACCGGCTAAAGGCAGGGAGATGTTTTTGGCGTTACGGAAGGCGTTGCCTGATTTGAAGCTGGTGGCAGAAGATCTGGGACAGATCAGCGAGGATGTATACCAGCTGAAAAATGAACTGGGACTGCCGGGCATGCGGATCTTGCAATTCCATTTGCAGAACCGGGCTGACGGCCTTTGCGATTTTGCCACGGAGCCCAACTGCGTGGCTTATACCGGCACTCATGACAATAATACCCTGCGGGGCTGGCTGGAAGAGGAAGTTTCACCGGAACTTTGTAACCAGTTACGCAGCCTTTGCGGCAAAGAACCGGATGCCTGGTCCCTGATCGAATACCTGTACAGCCGCCAGGCGGAAACGGTCATTGTGCCTGTGCAGGATATGTTGGGGCTGCCTTCCTCCTGCCGCATGAACACGCCGGGGACGCCTTCCGGCAACTGGATGTGGAAAATGGAAAAGGACTGCCTGACAAAAGAACTGGCGAACAGGCTGGCATTGCTGGTGGAGAAAAACAGGCGTTAACATGTACAAAGAAAACTCCACGGTGGGAAAGTCTGCCTGAAGAAAGATATTGCAGTAATATTTTTGCAATCGCAAATCTAAAAACCAAAATTAAAATCTGACAATTTCCTGAAAACAAATCCTGCGATTTTACTGCACCTTCGTCGTGGGTAAAAAAAGTCAACAACTTTTTAAAATTTATTTTGTCCTGTTTACAAAAAATCTTCTTGACAAAACAGTCAAAATAATCATTTACATAGATATTCCGTGTTTTTAGTTAGCGATTTACTATATGTAGTGGTGTGAATAAAATAAAAGTTATACACATGACTTATCCACAGGCTGTGTATAACAGTGGCGAAAAAAGGCGTTTTCCAGAAAAAAGTTGTAGTTTTCCACGTTTTTTAAAGCAAAAACACCGGTTTTCTGTGGATAACCCTGTGTATATTGTGTATAAACCTGCGTAAAATTCAAAATCGTAAACCATTTATATTGTATGATTCCTCCAGTGGACAGAATTCTTTTCAGACTGCTTCAGTAAGTTGACCTGCATTACATTTTCAAAACGGTTTTTCATAGTCTTTGGTTTGCTCTTTTGCTTAATATGGTAACCGCTTACAATAAAGCGTGTACACGCAGCCCTGATTTATGGTAAAATATAGCAGTAAAAAATACAATACGGAACAGAAAGGATAGAATATATGGCTATCAAACGTGATATTGCGGAAAAACTGATGGGGGAGAAAGGCAATCTGGTCAGCCCCTCTTTCAGCGTAATCCCTGACGGGTATTTAGGTCTGGTAGATGACAGCAGCGGCCGCCATCTGGCGGTAGTGTGCGGTGAAAAATCGGAATGGAACAAGGCCTGGAAAGGCGCGGAATTCGAAACAGCGGATGAGCATAAAAAGATAAAAATCGGCCTGTTCCCGCTGAACCCCAACAACGCGGCGCTGGTGCGGCGTCTGATTGGCTGGGCGGCTCCGTCTTCCTGCGGTGTAAACGGAATCAGCGTAGGTTTCAGCGATTTCCTGGGTGTGGTGAACTGCCAGCTGCCGAATTTGTTTGTGCATAAGCAGATCAAGCCGGTACTGGTGGACTTCACGCCGGAACAAAGCGCTGGATTGCAGCGCAATTTCCTTGAGGTGATGGACGCTGCCACCTGGAGCGTCCTGTCTTCCGGTTACAAAGGCGGCTGGGCAGCCAATGCAGTGGGGCTGAAAACGGAAGAAGAAATCGTCAAGGCGCTGCTGTACGGCTATAGCGGCATTGGCGTGGACTGCAGCGACAAGATAGACCGTTCCGTGGAAGAACTGAGCGTGGAAGAATCGGAAAAACGCTTTGGAGAACTGGACAAAGACTTTAAGGAAGCTATCGACAAATCCTATCTGGACGCAGAATTCCAGGTAGGCGATGTAAAAGTTAAATTTGAAGAAAAAGCGCTGCACCGGATGGTGCTGGAGTTCGGCCAGGCCATCATGTTCCTGCAGAACATGTATAAGGATTACCTGGACGATACGCCCTGGGACCTGGATTTTGAAGTGGACCTGTCCCGTTGCGACAAGGCCCTGACGCCCCAGGAACACTACTTCCTGGCCAACGAGCTGAAGCGGGCGGCGGTAAAATTCGATACCCTGTGCGTCAATGCCGCTACCTTCAAAAAAGAAATGGAAGAAAACCTGGCGTATCACGCGGGCATCGCCAAAGCCTTTGATTACCGCATGAGCTTCGGGGATGCGGTGCCGGCCTTTGACGATCTGGCGGCAGTAGCCAAGAATTTTAACCAGCGCGTCAACTTCAAACTAACCCACATCCTCTGGATGGCGGCCCTGCAGACCATTGCCAAAACCGACTCCGCTTTGCTGGAACAGATTGCGGAACGGGCAGGACTGGCCGTTCCCAAACCGGAAGAGCTGAGCTTTGAACAGGAAGCCGGTGTCGCTTTTGCCGCAGCATACGATAAAATTCTGGGCAGCGCGGAAGGCAAAGAAAAACTTCCTGTGAAAGAAGCTGTGGAAAATGAAAAAGGCCTTTATGAAGAAAATCTGGCCGCGCTGGTGAACGGATACATTCGTATGCTTTAAAGAGAAAACTGAATTAATTTGATTGCAGGGAGGTGTTCGCATGGACGAAAAGATAGCAAAATTAAATGAAATGATACGTGAATCACAACGCATCGTCTTTTTCGGCGGCGCCGGCGTTTCTACGGAAAGCGGTATCCCGGATTTCCGCAGTACCGACGGTCTGTACAACCAGACCTACCAGTACCCGCCGGAGATGATCGTCAGCCACACCTTCTATGAAGAGTTTCCGGAAGAATTTTTCGATTTCTATAAAAACCGCATGCTGTTTCTGGATGCAAAACCCAACGCCGCACACTTAAAACTGGCGGAACTGGAAAAAGCCGGCAAGCTGACGGCAGTCATCACCCAGAACATCGACGGACTGCATCAGGCGGCCGGCAGCAAAACCGTTATGGAGCTGCACGGCAGCGTGCTGCGGAACTACTGTGAGGACTGCAACAAATTTTTTGATGTGCAATACGTAAAAAATTCCAAAGGCATCCCTGTCTGCGACAAATGCGGCGGCCGGGTAAAACCGGACGTGGTGCTATATGAAGAAAATCTGAACATGGACATCCTGAACGCGTCGGTGAACTACATCTCCCAGGCGGACATGCTGATTATCGGCGGCACTTCCTTGGTGGTGTACCCGGCGGCGGGGCTGATCCGCTACTACCGGGGCAACAAACTGGTGCTGGTGAATAAATCGGAAACCTCGGCGGACCGACAGGCCAACCTGGTCATCCACGACAGCATCGGCAAAGTGTTCAGTCAGATAACGTTATAATTTCCCTTGACAACTTCCACAGCAGGTGATAATATAATAAAGCTTGTGATAGAGCATATTTTACTTCTTCTGCTCTCCAGACAGGGGGAGCCGAAAGTCCAGAGGAGGAGGTGATTTCGTGAGAGCATACGAAGTCATGTACATCATTAAACCGGTTGAGGATGAAGTTATCGATGGCGTTATCGCCAAATTCGAAAAACTGCTGACCGATAATGGTGCTACAGTAGAAAAGACAGATCGTTGGGGCAAAAAGCACTTGGCTTACCTGATTCAGGATTTGTCCGAAGGGTACTATGTACTCGTTGATTTCAAGGCTGAACCTGCCGCTGTCAAAGAACTTGACCGTGTAATGAAAATTACCGACGATGTGCTGCGCCATATGATTATTAAAAAGGAAGACTGATCGGACGATCGGTTTTGGAGGTAATTAATGAACAAAATTATTGTTATGGGTCGACTGACAAAAGATCCGGAAGTGCGCTATACCCCTTCCCAGAAGGTGGTTTGCTCTTTCACACTGGCAGTTGACAGACCTTTTTTAAATCAACAGGGCCAGCGCGAAGCAGATTTTATCCCCGTGGTAGTATGGGGAAAGGCTGCTGAATTATGTGGAAACAGCCTCGCGAAAGGACATCGTTTATTGGTAGAAGGACGTCTTCAGATCCGCAATTTTGATGCCAAGGATGGCACTAAGCACTGGGTAACGGAAATCATCGCGAATAACGTTGAATTTGTTGAACGCAAGAGCGAAAGTGCCAACCGTAACCAGCAGCCGTATCCCGGACCGGATACCGGCATTGCCGAATCTGCAGCTCCCATGGCCAAATCGCCTATGAGCGGTTTAGGCAGCGATGTTCCCTTTGACGAAGAAGTTCCGTTCTAAACAACAGGGAGGATTAAGCTAATGAAAATGCAAAGAGGCAGAAGGCCGAGAAGAAAAGTTTGCAGCTTCTGCGTAGATAAAGCGGAGAGCATCGATTATAAAGAAGTTGCCAAGCTGCACAAATTCGTAACCGAACGCGGCAAGATCTTACCCCGCCGTATTTCCGGTTGCTGCGCGAAACATCAGCGCGAACTGACCACTGCGATCAAACGTGCGCGCAACGTTGCGTTAATGCCGTTTACCGCTGACTGATCGGTAACATGATCTGTAAAACAAAGTCCCCGTCACGTAAGTGGCGGGGATATTTTTTTGTAAAAGAAATCTTTGCGGCAGGAACGGTTTTGCGAGGACTTTCCTGCCACTTTATTTTATAGAAATTTAAAGTGCAATAAAATGCGCTATTTAATAAGCAACTGCCATCGTTTTTTCTTGACCGTGACACTGCCGCTTGATATAATAATTATGTATGTAATAATGTAAAAAACGCTGCATTTATGCAGCAAAAAATGTTATCCGGTTTGGTAGAACTGCGATGAACAGGAGGGACTATACACAATGGAAGCAACAGCGCCGAAAAGAAGGCTTGTGACCCGCAGCGATTTTGACGGGCTGGCCTGTGCAATGATGTTACGTGATCTGGATCTGATTGACGAAATCAAATTTGTACATCCCAAGGATGTGCAGGATGGAAAAATCGAACTGACGAAAAGTGATATTACCACCAATCTGCCCTATGACCCACGGGTAGGACTGGCTTTTGACCATCACGAATCAGAAATGGACCGGCTGAAGGCGGTTGAAACCGGCGGCAAGCTGATCATCGATCCCAATGCCCGCAGCGCGGCCCGGGTGGTATACGATTATTACGGCGGCAAAGAGACGTTTAAAAAGATCAGCGATGATCTGATGGCAGCAGTGGATAAAGGCGACAGCGCTGATTTTACCATTGATGAGATCCTCAACCCGAAAGGCTGGGTGCTGTTGCATTACCTGATGGATGCCCGTACCGGTTTAGGGCGGTTCCACCAGTTCCGCATTTCTAATTATGACCTTATGATGGAACTGATTGCCTATTGCATGGATCATAGTATTGATGAGATTCTGGAGTTGCCGGACGTAAAAGAACGTGTTGATTTGTATTTTGAACAGGCGGAACAGTTCGTAGCCCAGCTGAAACGCATTGCCAAAGTGTACGACAAGGTGGTTGTGCTGGATCTGCGCAACGAAGAAGTTATTCATGCAGGCAACCGCTTCATGATTTACGCCCTCTATCCCGAAACCCAGATCTCCGTACATGTAGCCTGGGGTTTCCGTAAACAGAACACGGCGGTCATGATCGGCAAATCCATCGTGAACAAGGCATCGAAGGTGGATATCGGCGAACTGTGCCTGAAGTATGGCGGCGGCGGACATCACAATGCCGGTACCTGCCAGCTGGAAAACGATGTTGTGGACAACCAGCTGCCTGATATCATCGCAGCACTGAATGCGTAAGAAATCAGATAACTGTAAAATACTATTTGTTCTGTCTTAATGCGTTTCACAAAACTAATTTTGGCAACGGAACAATAAATTGGAGGATGGGTCAGTATGTTAGACATGAAATTTGTCCGGGATAATCCTGAAGTAGTCATTGAAGCTGTTCGCAAACGCAACGGCGAACTGAACCTGGATGAGTTTCTGGCGCTGGACAAGGAACGCCGGGAAATCACCCAGCAGGTGGAAGCCTTGAAAAATGAACGCAACACCGCTTCCAAGGAAATCGGAAAACTGAAAAAAGCAGGTGAAAACGCGGAAGAGAAGATGGCGGAGGTCCGCGCCATCGGTGATAAGATTGCAGCCGATGATGCCCGCCTGCGAGATATTGAAACCAGGCTGAAAGAAATCATGCTGACGATTCCGAACATTCCGGCCGATGATGTTCCCGTTGGAAAGAGTGACGCGGACAATCCGGAAGTGCGGAGATGGGGCGAACCCCGGAAGTTTGATTTTCAGCCATTGTCTCACTGGGATCTGGGCGAAAAGCTGGACATTCTGGATTTTGAACGGGGGCACAAGATTTCCGGCGCCCGCTTTACGGTATATAAAGGCCTGGGCTCCCGTCTGGAGCGCAGTGTCGTCAATTTCTATCTGGACCTGCACACGTCCCAGCACGGCTATACGGAATTTTTCCCGCCCTTTATCGTAAACCGGGACAGCATGCAGGGTACAGGCCAGCTGCCGAAGTTCGCGGAAGACATGTTCAAGCTGCAGGGCATGGACATGTACCTGATTCCCACGGCCGAAGTACCCATCACCAACCTGCATCGGGATGAGATTCTAAACGGCGACGACCTGCCGCTGCGTTACTGCGCCTACAGCGCCTGCTTCCGTGCGGAGGCTGGCAGCGCGGGCAAGGATACCCGTGGCCTGATCCGCCAGCATCAATTTAATAAGGTAGAATTAGTGAAATTCACCCGTCCGGAACAGAGCTGGGAGGAACTGGAAAGCCTTACCAACAATGCGGAGCATGCGCTGCAGATTTTGGGCCTGCCCTATCATGTAGTACGGCTGTGCACCGGCGACCTGGGCTTCTCTAGCGCCACCACCTACGATTTGGAAGTATGGCTGCCTCAGGCCAACTGCTACCGGGAAATTTCTTCCTGTTCCAACTTCCTGGACTTCCAGGCCCGCCGTGCCAACATCCGGTTCCGCCGGGACGCCAAGTCTAAACCGGAATTTGTACATACCCTGAACGGCTCCGGCCTGGCTGTAGGTCGTACCGTAGCCGCTATTCTGGAAAACTACCAGCAGGAAGACGGCAGCGTAGTAGTTCCGGAAGCATTGCGTAAGTACATGGGCTGCGATGTGATCCCGGTACCGGAAAAGAAGAAATAAAATCAGGGATTGCAAAAATAATTAACTGTGCGTGTTATTTAAAGTAAACATATAATTAACTGGTCTGATACAGGGAAATTCAGTTTTCCATAAAGAAAGAATCGAGGTGACAACATGGCAGATACATCTGTAAGCTACAAATGTCCAAATTGTAGCGCCCCCTTAAGTTTTCTGCCCGGCAATGACAAAGTGACCTGTGAATACTGCGGTACGGAATTTGAGGTCAAGACCATTGAAGAAATGTTTGCCAAGCAGGAAGAGCGGGCAGCTCAGGCTGAAGAAGCCAAAGAAGCCAAATGGGATACCGCCCATGCGGGCAGTGAGTTCACGGAAGACGAAACAGCTTTCCTGAAATCTTTCACCTGTTCCACCTGCGGCGCGGAACTGGTCTGCGATGAAAATACCATGGCGACGGAATGCTGCTACTGTGGCAATCCCACCATGATCCCGTCCCGGTTTAAGGGCATGCTGAAACCGGACTATGTCATTCCCTTTAAGAAGACAAAGGAAGATGCGGTGGCAGCCCTGAAGAAATTCTACGAAGGGCGGAAACTGCTGCCGGATGCCTTTACGGCCAACAACCGTGTGGAAGACATCCAGCCCATGTATGTTCCCTTCTGGCTTTTTGATTCCGAGGTAACGGCATCGGCGGCCTTCAAGGCGGAAAACGATGTGGTCTTTGATACGGCGGATTCGGTCATTACCGAGACCAGTGTCTATGACGTGGAACGTACCGGTACTATGAAGTTTGAACGGATCCCGGTAGACGGCAGTGAGAAGATGGACGACGCTTACATGGAAAGCATTGAGCCTTTCGATTACAGCGAGATGGTACCCTTTACCACGGCGTACCTCACCGGCTACCTTGCGGATAAATATGATGTGAGCGCGGAAGACAGCGTACCCCGGGCGGATAAGCGCGTGGAATACAGTGCGGCCGGCGTACTGGAAGAAACCGTGACCGGTTACATGCGGCATCAGGTGGAATCCTGCGCCATCCGGAAAGACGTGGGCAGTGTAAAATATGCCCTGGTTCCGGTCTGGATCCTGACCACCCGTTACCAGAATCAACCCTATACCTTTATGATGAACGGGCAGACCGGCAAGTTTGTAGGCAGCCTGCCCTGGGACAAGGGCAAAGCAAGCAAATACCAGGCTATTGCCACTCTGATCCCGTTGCCCATCATCTATTTCATTGCGAAATTCTTATTGAATTGAGGGGAGGCGGCAGATCATGAAGAAAATTTTTGCGATAGTGACTTTGCTGGTTTCCCTGTTAATGGGTATTTCCACCGGGTTTGTGGCAGAAGCTGCCGAGAAATATCCCAGTTTTGTAGACGGTGCGGAGCTGGTAGAGCCGGTTGACAAGACAAAGCTATTGAGCAATTTGCGGCAGATTGAAACAAAGCACGGCATCCGCTGCGCAGTGCTGACGGTGAAATCCACCCAGGGCATGAACATCCGGCAGTACGCGGAAGCTGTGCAGGATAAGTATTTTGCCGATGCCGAAAAGGGCAGCATCCTGATGGTTATCAGCATGGATAACCGGAAGTGGCACATTACAACGGACAAAACCATGCGGACTAAAATTATTGATGACGTTGTAACTGGTTCTTTGAAGGAAGCTTTTATCAAGGACCTGGGACAGGGTCGTTATGCGGCGGCGTTCAACAATTACGGACGCAAGGTCGATGAGCTGATGACCTATTATGAAAAGAATGGGGAAGCTTATGATCCGTCCAAAGAATTCAGCTTTGGCGCGGCAGGTGTTGCTGCTATTATTTCCTTCCTGATTGGCGGCGGTGTAAAGAAGGGCATGGTAGATTCCATGAGCAACGTGACCAATGCGGTGGAAGCAGGGCAGTACCTGAAACGGGACACTTTTAACTTAATCGGCAAGAATGACAGATATCTGTATACCCATACTACCGTAGTTCCGAAAGCCAAGTCCCGCAGCAGTGATGACGACAGCGGCGGCGGTGGCGGCGGAGGCGGCCACGGTGGCGGAGGCGGAAGTTTCTGATTCATGGAAGAAGTTTTTTGGCACAGCTGCATGAAACAGTTATGCTGAAGCCAATACCGAAATGCTGATTTTATAATTTCATATTGTTATGACACGGGGAGCAATTTGCTGAGAGGAACCCGGGAACTGCAAAAAAGATTTGCGAAGAGATTTTGTTGCAGCGACCTGCGGTTCGACCCGCAACCTGATTTGGATAATGCCAACGTAGGAATGTCAGAAATAAATTTTAAAAATAAACGCAGGCAGCGTCCATAAAAGATACTGCCTGCGTTTTGTTTCACGTGGAACTTTACCTGAAAAAATCTCAACGTTACGTTCATTGTGCTCAGGTCATGTCAAGTGTTTAACAAACCATATTATTTCATTTCGAAAAAAGCAATTTAGGAAATAACTAAAAAATTAATATGGAAGGAAAATACAAAATGCAAAAAGAGTATAACACTCAAATGGAAGCGGCACGGAAAGGGATCGTCACACCGGAGATGGAAATTGTAGCGAAAAAGGAAGAGCGTTCCGTGGAATTTATCCGGGAACGGGTGGCGGAAGGAACTGTCGTCATTCCCGCCAATCCGAAACATAAAAGCCTTGACGCCAACGGCATCGGCAGCATGCTGAAAACGAAGATCAATGTGAATCTGGGCGTCAGCCGCGACTGCAAGGATTACGATATTGAAATGCAAAAAGTCATGAGCGCCGTGAACATGGGAGCCGAGGCCATCATGGACCTGTCCAGTCACGGCAACACGCAGCCCTTCCGGCAGAAACTGTGCCGGGAGTGTCCCGCCATGATCGGCACCGTGCCGGTGTACGATGCGGTGATCCATTACCAGCGGGACCTGAACACATTAACGGCAAAAGATTTTGTGGAAGTGGTGCGCCTCCATGCGGAAGACGGGGTGGACTTTGTGACCCTCCACTGCGGCATCACCCGGAAGACCATCGAGCAGATCCGGGCAGGCAAACGCAAAATGAATCTGGTGAGCCGGGGTGGCAGCCTGATTTTTGCCTGGATGAGCATGACCGGGGAGGAAAATCCCTTCTATGAATATTATGATGAAATTTTGGAAATCTGCCGGGAACATGACGTGACCATCAGTCTGGGGGACGCCTGCCGTCCGGGCTGCCTGGCGGACGCCACCGACCAGTGTCAGATCGAAGAGCTGGTACGACTTGGCGAACTGACCCAGCGTGCCTGGGCAAAAGACGTGCAGGTGATGGTGGAAGGGCCGGGGCACGTGCCCCTGGACCAGATTGCGGCCAACATGAAAGTGCAGCAGACGATCTGCAAGGGCGCGCCATTTTATGTGCTGGGACCTCTGGTGACGGACATTGCTCCGGGCTACGACCACATTACGGCGGCTATCGGCGGCGCGGTGGCTGCTATGTCCGGTGCGGCGTTTTTGTGTTACGTCACTCCGGCGGAACACCTGGCGCTGCCTAACGTGGAAGACGTGAAACAGGGCATCATCGCCAGCAAGATCGCGGCCCACGCGGCGGATATCGCCAAAGGCATTCCCCACGCCCGGGAACAGGACGACCGCATGGCGGAAGCCCGGCGCAAGCTGGACTGGGAGGCACAGTGGAAAGAAGCCATCGATCCGGAAACCGCCAAAGCGGTCCGGGCCAGCCGCAAACCGGAGGACGACCACAGCGACACCTGCAGCATGTGCGGCAAATTCTGCGCCGTCCGCAGCATCAACAAGGCGTTGGCCGGGGAATTAATTGATATTTTGTAAAATAAAAAAAGCAGCCGGTAAGGCATCGCCTTACCGGCTGCTACATTTATATTCTTTATTCGTTTTCCAACTCCGGCATGTACATCTGCCAGTAGGCGCGGCCGTGGTTTTTGGCATAATACAAGGCCTTGTCCGCCGTGTGGTACAGTTCTTCAAAGGTTTTTCCGTGTTCCGGGAACATGGAGATGCCGATGGAAACAGAGACATAGGTACGGATGTCCTCGTCCAGGATCAGGCGGTTCGTGTTTCGTTCAATGCTTTCTGCCAAATGCATTGCATTTTCCGGCTTTTCGATATCCCGCAAAAATACCATGAACTCGTCGCCGCCGATGCGTCCGGCCACGTCCATGCCTTTGAAAGTGTTCTTGATGATGCTGCTGATCGCGCTGAGCACCTTGTCGCCTCTGGCATGGCCCAGCGTGTCATTGATGGTCTTGAATTTGTCCACGTCGATCATCATCAGCGCGCATTTGCTTCTCTCTGGAATATCTTTATAATAATTGAGCAGCATCATGCGGATCAGTTCTTCCGTGGCGCCTTTGTTCAGCAGGCCGGTGAGGGAATCGGTCTTGGAGCGTTTGTCCAGTTCCAGCTCCAGCAGCTGCTGTTTTGTCACATCGTTGATGAGGGCGATGATGCCGTTTATTTTTCCGTGTTCATCATACGTAGGCCGTTTGATCAGCTGCAGAAATTCCTGGACGCCGTCATAGTTTTCTTCAATTACATAGTCTGTCCCCTGACCGGTAGCCACGATTTTTTTATCCGAATCCATGGCGATTTTGGCGTTGTGTTTGTCCTTGCGGATCTCCAAGTCCGTTTTGCCACGGAGGGTCCAGTGGGGATCGTCCTGTTTAATATGGCGCCAGTAATGGGTCATGAATACGTAACGGCCTTCGGTATCCTTCCAGAAAATGTTAGAAGGAAGCTGCTGCAGCATCCTGACGATTTCGTTAAAGGTAAGGGAGTCCTTGGCGCGGACGGCGTTGTTGATGCGCTTTTCCAACAGCTCCCACTCATTGGGAGGCGTCAGCAGTTCCGAAAAACCGTGTTTCAGGCATTCGATGTCTTCCGCATTCGGAAGGTTAGGAGAAAGGGCTATCACCGGAATGGAAGTAAACAATTTGTCCATGCTCATCTTTTCCACAAAAGAATAGTTGCTCTGCCGTGCAAGATTCAGATCAAGCAGCACAGCCGAAATGTCGGTGGTGCGCCGGATCAACACTTGGTAGGCTTCTTCTTCGTTATCCGAAGTTAAAACCGTAAAAGCATTGGAAAGCTTTTCAACAAATTCCGTGGCCAGGGCATCTTGCGGGGCAATCACAAGGATCAGCTTTTTATCTTCCATTTCAGGTTGTTGTCCTTCTTTCTTCTATATTACTTAATTACTCATATGCCTTTAGTATTTATATTAGTATAGCACTCGGTCACAAGAAAAGAAACCCCCTTTTTCTGTTTTTTGTATGATAATCATTAGCGTTTAAATTAAAACGTTGGCAAGTCTGTAAATCATTCATGGTTGGAAAAACAGAATTTTTAAATGAATCATTTAATGATAATGAAAATATATAAACTTTCTGGCTTGCGGGCAGCGATAAACAGAAAAAATTTGTGAAATCGCCATTGACTTTTTGACTTTTTGCGAAAAGAGTGGTATTATAATTATGCTGGCTGGCACTCTGTGCAAAAGAGTGCCAACGAAATCATTTATCAAAATACTTGTTACACAGTTTTGCTTGGCAAATAAGCTGCATATCATCGGTTTTTAAAAATATATTTTTGTTTACTATTAATTAATTTAACAATAAAAGGAGCTGTTACCACCATGGAAAATGAAAACATTGCAAAAGAAAAATTTGAATTTCAGGCAGAGACCAAACAACTGCTGAATTTAATGATCAATTCCATTTACACCAACCACGAGATTTTTTTGCGTGAGCTGATCTCCAACGCCAGCGACGCCATCGACAAGCTGCGCTTCGCCTCCCTCACCGACAGCGATCTGCTGGAAGGGGACAACGAGTTTGTGATCCGCCTCACTCCGGATGAAAAGGCCCATACCCTGACCATCACCGACAACGGCATCGGCATGACGAAAGAAGAGGTCATCAAAAACATCGGCACCATCGCCCAGTCCGGCACCAAAGAGTTTCTTGCCAAACTGGAAGAAGCCAACAAGATCGCCAAAGAAGCGGAAGAAGCCGCCGGCAAGGAAGTGAAGACCGACGCCACGGTGAAGGACCTGATCGGCCAGTTCGGCGTGGGATTTTATTCTGCCTTCATGGTTTCGGACAAGGTGACCCTGATCACCCGCAAGGCTGGCACAAAGGAAGGCTGGAAGTGGGAATCTTCCGCCGACGGCACCTACACCATCGAACCCTGCGACGTGGCAAAACACGGCACCACCATCACCCTGCAGCTGGGCGAAGCCTATGCCGGCGAAGGGGCGGAGCAGGACATGACCAGCTACTGGACCCTGGAAAGCCTGGTGAAAAAGTACTCCGATTACATCCGCTATCCTATTAAAATGGAAGAAACTTCCGAGGAACCGGCCCGCAACGACAAGGGCGACATCGACGACAAGCTGCCGCCCACCGTCAAAGTGGAAGACAAAACACTGAACTCCCAGACCCCGTTGTGGAAACGGAACAAGAGCTCCATCAAACCGGAAGAATACAAAGAGTTCTTCAAGCACCAGTTCCACGAATGGGAAGACCCCATGTGGCATTACCACACCCGGGCGGAAGGCACCGTGGAATACACCGCGCTGCTGTACATTCCCGGCAAGGCGCCGGCAAACCTGTACTTCCAGGAATACGAACCGGGCCTGCAGCTGTACTCCCGTTCCGTGTTCATCATGGAAAAATGCAAGGACCTGCTGCCGGATTACCTGCGTTTCGTGAAAGGCCTGGTGGATTCCCCGGATCTGTCCCTGAATATTTCCCGGGAACTGCTGCAGCAGAACCATACCATTAAAGTCATCGGCCGCAACCTGGAGAACAATATTCTGAAACAGCTGGCGGATATGCTGGCCAAAGAGCGGGAAAAATACGAAAAATTCTGGAACGAGTACGGCCGTTCCATCAAAGCCGGCGTGTACAACAGCGTTTACGATCCGGAAAGCAAAAAAGACAAGCTGGCGGACCTGCTGCTGTTCATGACCAACAAGGAAGGCAAGCTCTGCACGTTGAAAGAATACACGGACCGCATGCCGGAAAGCCAGAAGGCGATTTATTTCGCTACCGGCAAGGATAAGGAAGCCATCGAGCACCTGCCCCAGATGGAAGCGGTGAAGGACAAAGGCTTTGAAGTCCTGTTCCTGCTGGATCCGGTGGACGAGTTCTGTCTGGAAGCCCTGAATGAATACGCGGGCAAGAAGTTCCAGTCCCTGAGCCGGGGCGACCTGGACCTGGGGGACGTGGAAAGCGAGACCAGCAAGAAGGAAACGGAAGACATCGCCAAGGACAACGAGACCCTGCTGAAAGATTTCAAGGAAGTACTGGGGGAAAAGGTCAACGAAGTGAAACTGACCAACCGGCTAAAGGACAGCGCCGTGTGCCTGGTGGCCGGGGAGTACGGCCCCAGCTTCGCCATGGAGCAGGCCTTTGCCATGGCCAATGCGCCCATGTTCAAGGCCCAGCGTATTTTGGAACTGAACCCGAAACACAAGTTGTTTGCCAAGCTGCAGGAAGCCCACGATCAGGGCAAGGACAGCCAGGACTTTAAGGATTTCTGTTCCCTGCTGTTCGATCAGGCGCTGCTCTTGGACGGCATGATCCCGGACGACCCGGCGGCGCTGGCCCAGCAGATTGCAAGGATGATGGCAAAATAATACATATTCCGGCAGAGTGTGATATAATTATCATAATCACTTTTTCAATAACGATTCTGAAAGTAGGAACGGTTCATGCGTTATCGATTACTGGACACACTGCGGGGCTTTTCCCTGGTGAGCATGTTTTTGTACCACACCTGCTGGAACCTGGTGAACATCTACGGGTTCAACTGGCCCTGGTTCGTAAAAACAGAAGGATATCTCTGGCAGCAAAGCATCTGCTGGCTGTTTATTTTCATCAGCGGGTTCTGCATGAGCCTGAAGCCGGAAGAAAAACCGTGGTCTGCTGTCACCAAAAGAGGCCTGACCGTCATGATCTGCGGCGTCCTGGTGACAGTGTTGACTCTGGTTTTTATGCCGCAGTCGAAAATCATCTTCGGCGTGCTGTTCTTCCTGGGGGTTTCCATCATACTGACAGTCTGGCTGCAGCCGCTGCTGAAAAAAATACCGGCAAGAGCAGGCCTGCTGAGCAGCACTGTCCTGTTATTTATCTTCCGGAACATCAATTACGGGAACCTGGGTTTTGAAAATATTATACTGTACCGGCTGCCGGATTTTTTGTACGAGCACGGCATGCTGGGGACCTTTCTGGGACTTCAGGACAAAAACTTTTCTTCCGCCGATTACTTTTCCTTAATTCCCTGGTACTTTTTGTTTATAAAAGGTTATTTTATTTGCCGGGTCATCCTCAAACACCGGGAAGCAAAAGGCCTCACCGGTCTGCCGGATGTTTTTCACAAAGGCATTCCTGTTCTGGAAACCCTGGGACAGCATTCCCTGCTTTTCTATATGCTGCACCAGCCGGTGATATTACTGATCCTTACTTTGCTTTTAAAACCGGCACTGTAAGATAGTTTCTTTCCCAATTTCATACAACCAAAATTTCCTGTTGCCAAAGCTGCCAACTTTTTAAATTAAAATTACCGCATACTCTGAATTTCCTCTTGCTTTTTTTCGCGAGTTGTCGTAATATAGTAAAGTAATCTTTAAGTGGGGATGTAGCTCAGCTGGGAGAGCGTACGGTTCGCATCCGTAAGGTCGAGAGTTCGAACCTCTTCATCTCCACCATAACTGCACACGACACTTTTTGGTTGAATTGTGTCGTAAAAATAAACTCCGTCAGTATTTTCGCTGACGGAGTTTTTGATTATTTACACATATTTTAATTGAATATTTTCCCTACAAATAATTATAATTCGCTGTCTATAATAAAATTCTTGTCAGAATGACGGAATTTTTTTATAATATCAATAGTGAAAGTCGGTTTCTCCTCCCAGCGAAACCATGCGAAGAGGGAGGAGAACTGCGTTATGGAATTGAAAGGACGCGAACCGTATGAAAAACTCGAAGCTGCGCAGGAAAAACCTTGGGGAAAAGACCGCTGCCGCGCTGGCGATCGCTGTATCGCTGTGGTTAGCGGGCGGCGGAGTCGCGTTGGCGGGTGGCAATCTTTATATTGACCGTGACGACGATAACAAGCTTAGACGCGAGGGGGACCAACTGCCGTCCGGAGCGATGGTTTCTCCGGTTATTGGCTCATCGACGACGACGATGACCGTCAAGGGCGGCGAATGGTACGATTGGTATTTCTGCAGCGGGGATACCGGCGAGGCCGAGCACGATGTGAAAAACTATACTGCGGATCTCAGCAACCTGAAAGGGCGCATAACAGTCCATGGCGGCAATATCAAACATAATGCCGAGGTTTCAGGGAATCTCGTGAGGGGAACGAATATCGACACGGAGGGCCTGATTTGCGGCGGTGTTATGGGGGTTTATGGCAAAGGCCTCAACAACACGATTCTGCTGACAGAATCCAAGGTGCAGGGGGGCGTTTTTGGCAGCGCCAGTTTTTGGCCCATACTTGGCGAAATCGTCGCCAGCGCATCGAACAACACGATTGTTTTAGACCGCACGGAGATTCAGGATGCCGGCAAAGCCAAAGAGAACGAAAAGGGCGTTGTGGGAGGTCTGGGAGGCGTAGTCAGAGGCAACACGATCACGATGAACTCTTCCACTGTGGGGGGCACAGTTTCCGGCGGATACGCCGGAATCCTCAACGAGGGCCACACGCTGAACCTGTTCGGCGCCAATACGGCAGGTTCGGTGGTAAACTTCGCAACGATGAAGGTACAGGACACATGGACCATGCCCGAAGTGAACGGGGTGAAGGGTCCCACCTTCAATCTCGCATGGAGTGAAGATGCGCCGCTGCTCACGGCAGGCCGTTTCAAGGACTGTGACACACTGGATATTGCGGACGCGGCGGTACTGACGAACCATACGGAGTATGGCACCATGGCCCTTTTGCAGTCAGGGACGGATACTAATTTTAACGGGCTGAAGGTGAAGTACGCTGGCGGCAGAGTGACCTTTGACGATACTGTGAAAAGCCAGGTTGTAAAGGCTGGCACAGAGGCGGAGAAAACCGTCAACGGCGTGACGCTGGTCTATACTAAAGACACGCACACGGTCGCCCTTGCGGACAACGGGAAAAAGGTGAACTATATCGTCGGCGACAAGTATACGGGCGCGACTCTCGGCGGGATGAACTGGGCGGACGGCGGCTATGCATTCGCGGCGCTGGATACCATTGATCCCGCGGGTCTGGTGGTGAGCTTCGCCGAAGATTTCAAGGTGGCGGGCGCGGAAAACCGGGGGAACAACGAAACGCTGACGCTGCTCGACCTTTCGTCGACCATGGAGACGATCAGGACCAACGACAGCAGGGATGTGACAGCGAATCTCCCCGAAACGGCGGTCAGGGACGGACTGAAATTCGCGGCGACCCGTACGGACACGGCAGCGGCCACAGCGGGTGAACAAAAGGTTCTCTACACCACGGGCGCCACAAGCAAGGTGACGACGGCGACTTTGACGGGTCCGATTGCCTGGGACGCGAAAACTCCCTATTACGACGCAAAGGACACGGCTTACACCTTCGACGGTAACACGGCGATCGACGCGGCGGGCCTGACCGTCACCGGGTCAACGACGGAAAACCCGATGAACCAATCCATGGCGCTGATCGCGAACGCGGCGGGCGTCACCGGCGACCACCTCACAGTCTCCCCGACGGGCTACGGCACGATTTCCGTCGATTACACGAACGACGAAGCGGTACGATTCAGCGGGACGGCCGAAGGCGCAGTCGAGGTCGCGGAGAACAACGTAAACTACAAGATCAACAAAGTCGTGGCAAACAAAATCGACCTTGCGTCGTGGACAGGCGCGGAGAGCGCGATCCCCGACGGCTGGGCGGTGCAGCAGAATATCCCTGTGACGACGGATGGTCTCGACGTGCCGGATGAACTCCTCGCGGGCGAGTCGAGGACGATCCTGACCACCGCCGATGGTACGTTCTCCGATGAAAATATCAGCGGACAGAATGTCTATCGCACCGTTTCCGGCAGCAATACGAAAAACGGCGTCACTTTAACGGGTACAGGCGAGCGCGGCGTCCGGGTGGAAAAAGGGGAAAATGGTGTTTCGAAACTCGTCTACAGCTCCGCTGACCTCCGTATCAACGGCGTCGCCGTCGGCGAAGTGACATTCACGGCAAACGACACCCTTCGCAAGGTGTCCAACGCCCGCGCCTTTTACGACGGCGTGAAAGTAGACTTTTCCGGCTTCGCTGTTGCGAATCCCACAGAAGCTGGGGCAGGCGAATCTATGACCCTGCTCGAAGCGAACGCTTCCCTTGCGGACATGGCGAAGCAAACGAAAACACAGGCGTACAGTGTCACGCCCGTACAGGGCCTCACCGTGGACGCGGCGCTGACCGGAAGTGTCTCCGTCGAGAATCACAATGCCGTCTACCGCGCCACGAAAAACAGCGCCCAAATCATTTCCTTCGGCAGCGTGGCCTGGAAAAACAACGGTACGCTTTTCAACCACGCGGATAAGCTCTCGAAAGTCTCTTTTGACGGCGCGACGGTCAACACATCCCACATCACCTTTGCACCGGGCACTGACCTTTCCCATGGCGGCAAGATGACGCTTATCAAGAATTACGACGCCAACCCGGCCGACGGCCTTAACGACAAACCGGGCAGCATTGTCGGCAACGTCTATTATGTGGGCACCGCCGTCCAGGGCGAGGGCGCAGCGACTATGGACGGCAACGATCTGGTATTCAAGGCCGCGGGGTCGCCGGATACCCCGCAGCCACAGACCCACAGCACACTGATGGCGGGACTGGTGGGCATGGCGGCCCTCTCCGCCGGTAACGAATTCATCGGCGCGGCGACAGATGGACTGTCCCTCGCCTCGAACACCGGCGCCGACGGCGTTTCCACCTTCGCGAAGATGGGCGGCGGCAAAATCCGGCAAGAAACGGGCAGCCATTTCGACGTCCACGCCTGGAACGCCATTCTTGCCCTTGGGCACAAGAATGAAAAGGAAAAATCCTCGTTCGAGTACGGCGCCTTCTTCGAATACGGCACCGGCAACTACACCACCATCGACGGCGCCAATCGCGGCGACGGCAGCCTGCGCTACACGGGTGGCGGCCTGCTGGCGAAATGGACCGCGAACCACGGCTTCTACGTCGAGGGCAGCCTCCGGGCTGGCAGCGTCCACAACAATTCCAACAACGTTCTCCGGGAGGCGGACGGTACGCCCCACAGCTTCGAGACGGACACGCCGTATATCGGCGCGCATATCGGCGTGGGCAAGGAAATCGCCCTGAAAAACGGCAACGCGGTAGACGTCTACGGCAAATACTTCTACAACCGCCGGAACAGCACTAGCTTCAACGCGGGCGGCCAATTCGACCTCGACGCCGTGACGAGCCAGGTCCTCAGCGTCGGCGCGCGCTACACTGTGAAGCGGGAGAATTGGGATTTCTACGTGGGTGCGGCCTATGAACACGAGCTGGACGGCGAAGCGTGTGGCAAGGTCAACGGACTTTCGATCCGCAGTGCGGACATCGGAGGCGGCAGGGTACGTGCCGAAATCGGCGCGACGATGAAGCCGGGTGCAAAATCCCCGTGGAGTCTGGATTTGAATCTGACCGGATTTGCCGGGAAAAAGCGCGGCATCTCGGGCGGCGTGTATGTGGCGCGGATGTTCTAAATATATGCAGGGGCGACGCTCCTGCATATATCATGTGGGAATCAATGGGATGTAGTTCAGCTGGGAGAGCGTACGGTTCGCATCCGTAAGGTCGAGAGTTAGAACCTCTTCATCTCCACCATCGAAAAGCACACTTTTTACTCGTCTTGTAAAAAGTTGAAAAAGCGCGTGGTTATCGCAGTTACAGCGATTCTGACGCGCCTTTTTTATTGTTTTTATCTGCATTTTTTAAGAACTTTCGACTCAAAACAGCGTTGTTTTGAGTATAAGTGATTATTTCTTTTGCGTTGGTTGGAGTTGCCAATACCCATTGTCCGTGTGTTATAATATATTAAAAATTTTAAGAAGCAGGGATTTGCGGATCCGAAGTTTGAACTTTAATTAATAGGAGGTCACAGAATGAGAAGCTGGAAAACAATGGCGGCGGTTTTATGTTTAGGCATGTTCTTCCCTGTATTTTTTGGTATGGCAGAGGCGAAAGCTGACAAGGGTATGGTACAAGAAAAAACAGCTTACGTTGCAAGGTGCAGTTACATCAGCGTCGGCAGTTCGACTGGCGGACATGAGCGCATTGAGCTGACGCGCATCAGCGATACGGAAGCCAATTATACAAGCAGTTCTAAAGACTGGCACAATTCGCCGGAAAGAAAAGTAGAAAAGAAAGTTTCCGGGGAAGTGCTGAAAGAGATGGAAGCACTGGGCAAGGAATACAAAATTTTTAAATGGAAAGCTTTTCGTAAAAGCGCGCTGTTTGCCTTGGACGCGGCCAGAGTAAGCCTGTCTGTATCCTATAAAGATCCCACTAACGGAGCCGGTTGGACACTTACCATGAGCTCTGATGACGAACTGACCGACAAGCAAAACGAATATTATCATAAGCTGTTTGATTTGTTGTGCAGCGCCGAAAGACGATAAATAAAAAGAAGGAGGCAGCATGGACAGTATAGATAAGCTTGCACGAATCCTCAGGGAAAGCAAAAATACTGTATTCTTCGGTGGCGCCGGGATGTCCACGGAATCCGGTGTGCCGGACTTTCGCAGCGCGAACGGGATATACAGCAAAAGGCTTCATCAGGAGTTCCGCCCGGAGGAGATGGCATCCCACAGCTTCTTTGTAAATCATACGGAAGCGTTTTTTGAGTTCTACAGAGAACACAGGATATTCCGTAACATCCAGCCAAATGCAGGTCATAAGGCGTTGGCGGAACTGGAACGGCGCGGTATACTGAAAGCCGTCGTTACGCAGAACATCGATGGGCTTCACCAACTTGCCGGGTCAAAGACCGTGTACGAACTGCACGGTACGATTCTTAAGTGGCCATGCATCCGGTGTGGCAGAATCTATCCGGTTGAATACGTTCTGAGAGAAGAAAACAAGCCTGTCCCATATTGCGAGGATTGCGGAGGAATTGTCAAGCCTGGCGTAGTGCTATATGAGGAAGGATTGGATTCCGAAGTCGTGGAAAATGCTGTCCAGGCCATCCGTCAGGCGGATACATTGATTGTTGGCGGCACGTCGCTGGTGGTCTATCCGGCTGCAGGGCTGATTGATTATTTCCATGGCCGACATCTTATCCTTATCAACAAGACTGAGACCAAAGCGGACGCCAGGGCGGAGCTCGTCATACGGGATGCCATCGGTGAGGTGCTGTCTGCTGCTGTGGCCAAGATTTAAAAAAAGATAAACGGGTGCATAGCCTTATGATCGAAGTGAACCGCAGCCTGTATATGAACGAAATGACCGGGGAAAAGCAGGCGACCTTCCATGAAATACAAGCCATATTGCAGCGTTTTTTACAAAAATTAAGGAAGAAGCACATTGATTCGTCATAAGTGTAACATAAAATGACGATGTCGCTTCTGAAGCGACCACTTTTGGAAGCGTTGTGGTATAATAATATTAGAAGGCAGGAACGTAACGAATCACCGCCCGGTGATACGTTTTTATCATATAAGTTAATGGAGTGACGTGAATTATGAAGTAAAAAAGAGCAATCAGGATTGCATTTTCTTCTTTAATATTGATTCCAGAAATGGAAAGCAATTGACCATAGAGAGTGCGCGAGAGACAAGCTCTTTGACCGCACAGCAACCTGGCCGGCAGGCTAAGGTGCTAAAGCTTGCATGATGGGATATTGAGTAATCGGCCCATCATAACGATGGGCTTTTGTGTTTTCAGCAGCCCGTCATTTTGATGGGCTTTTTCTTTTATCCCCGGATTATGGAAAGGAGAGATTTGACCATGGAAGAGACCTTCACACAAATGTTGATCCGTTTTATGGAAGAGCGGGCAATCACCAGGCCCGAACTGTATATGGACGCCTGCATGGACCGCAAACTGGTTTCCAAAATTCTGAAGCATAAGGATTATCAGCCGAAAAAATACACAGCGGTGCGTCTTGCGCTGGGGTTGCGGCTTTCGCTGGACGAAACGAAAGCATTGCTGGAAGCCGCCGGGTTCGCATTGTCCCGCAGCATTCGAAAAGACTGTGTGATTTCCGATTGCATCGTGCAAAACAAGAAGGAAGTATGGCAAGTGAACTGTATGTTGAAAGCCCGGGGACTGGGAGGAATATAGAATATTTATCATTCCAATAAATTTTATAGGAGGAAAACGAAAATGACCACTATGTTTAGACAGAAGTACAAATGTGCCGTATGCGGTGCGGAACAGGAGTTTTACGGTATTGCCAGCACGAACTCGTTCGGTTCTCCCGATTTGGACCTGCGCCCGCCGGAAATGCAACGAAGTACCATGGAGCAGTAGATTCAGCAATGCCCGAAATGCGGATATGTTTCCGGGTCTATAGATGATGACGCAGGTAAAGTTACAAAAAAGTGGCTGAAATCAAAGGAATATACTCAGAATGACGGCATTGAATTCCAATCTTGGTTGGCGGATCAGTTCTATAAATTCTATAAAATCAGCCTTTTAAATGATAATTGTGAGGAAGCCTTTTATTCTTTGCTGCATACTGCTTGGGCGTGTGACGACAGTGAAGACACAAAGAACGCGGCGCACTGCAGAAGCTTGGCGATTCCTTTGCTCAACAAATTGATAGAAGAGATTGTTGCAGGCAAGTATGAACCCGAGGATGATTGCGATGAGAATGTTGAAGTTAAAAAAGATAATTTATTACTGATGAAAACGGATCTTTTGCGCCGATCGGGACAGTTTGAAACATTGCTGACAGAGTATGCTTCCCAAAGTTTTAAAAATGATATCATGAATAAAGTGCTTGTCTTTCAACTGGCCAAAGCTGCAGAGAAAGATGATGCCTGCTATACGGTAGAAGATGCTGTTGATTGGAATAAGTAAAAAAAGGGAGAGCATCATGGAAGACAAGGAACAGGAAGCCGAAGAAGATATGAAAAAGATTATAAATTTTATTTTTGCGGATATGAAATATCACGACCTGCTGGAGGAAATAAAGCAAAAGGAGAAGAATAAAGAATCATGAAAAAAGCCGGAATACTATTGATGATGGTTTTATCGATGTTGATGATAACAATAAATTGCCATGCTTACCCCCTGTATCCGCAGACGCTGGATAATGGAAACCTGGTAGCGGTAGACGCCCATATGGGTGTAGCCGATTATGCAGACCGCAGTTCCGTTGTGGTGCAGAAGTATGAACCACCAAATTATCAGATTGCAATCAATATCGTGGCCGTTCAGTTTTCGGAAGACTATTTCAAGGCGCATAAAAATTACCTGCATAGCCCATACACTAAGCTGGGCGTGCGTACCAAATGCTTCCGGTATAACTGGGACCGCAAATCGGTTTCCTATCAGCGTTATGACGGTACCTGGCACGACTGGGATATTAACAGGGATAATTGCCATGCGGACGGTCAGCCTTTTGTTCCTAACACAGCAGAAACCGCCTTTGTGGCAGCATACAATATGCGCTTTTATAATGAGACCATGGGATACCACCCGGTCTTAAAGGAATACTATCGGGTAATTGGTGAAGAGTTTTATCGGACTTTGGGAATTTAATTAAATACGGGAAATGAGGCCAAAATGAGTGTGAAAAAAGATAAAGCAGCAAAACGATCTGAAAATGCGAAAAAGATTAAAAAGATCCCCATCAGCGCGGAAGATTTTCTGCGTAAAATCGGAAGAATGTACAGTGAGTACGCAACAGAAGATATCAGATGCCACATGGAACCGGATTTCCGGTATAACTCCTTTTGGGTGCTTGAGGAAATGACTTCCGCTGAGCAATACGTTGATTACATTACCGGAAAAATCCAGACCCTGAAAAAAGAAAATATCGTGATCAAAACCAGTATGATGCACATCCGGGACTGGGGGGAACCCTGTCTTGTACTTGAACAAGGTCCGGATATAAAAACATGCCTTTTTGTGGAACGCTCCAAAAACGGCTTGATAGCCAAAATGGACATGATGCCGAAAGGGTTTTATAAGCTGGTTCCTTAAGTTTTGGAAACTCTCTTACTTTTGAGGCAGCGCAGTAGCACTGTTTGCGACGAACTGTTCCAGGCTTTCGTTAATATACTGATTCAGCGACTTACCTTCGTTTAATGCGTTATAGGCCAGCTGGCGGTGAAGCTCAGGCTGAATCCTGATATTGAAACTGCCTTTAAACTCCCGCTCCGGTTCTTCGCCCAATTCTTTGCAAAGATCCAGATAATTATCGATGCACTGGTGGAACATTTCTTTTAGTTCCTGCACAGTGCTGCCGTGAAAATTTAGTGAATCATTTAAGCCAAACACTTCTCCGACAAAAATATCGTCTCTTGCATCAAAATATATTTTTGCGTGATAGCCTTTATATTCTAACATCTGATCTGCCATGTTCGTTCCCTCCTAAAAGCATGAGTCAAAATAGATTAGTTGATTTCGCCTATGATTTTTAAAAACTCTATGACTTTTTCAATTTGATAGCTGTATAAGTTATTTCCCGGGTGTGGTTCATCAAATATCAGTTTTCTTGTGGTGTGATCGTTTATCCTGAAAATATATTTAATGGAAGAACCTCTGCCGCCAGACATTTTTATACAACCGCATTTGCTCATTAAAGAATCTAACTGTTGTTTGGTGAAATCCTTAGGCATTGGTTTAGCTAACAGCTTGGCCAACAGTTTTTCTTTACCAGACAAAACCTAATCACCGTCCTTATTTTATTGCAACTATAATTCAGTTGCAATAATTATAACAAATATAAGGATTCGAGGCAAGCTTTATTTTAATCTCTCCATTCACGTAAATTTTCGGCGAGACGTTATGGCAGCTCTTTATTAACGTACTTGCAGTTAACAAAGATAACATACCAGAGCTGCTATAGCGTCCTCTTCCAATAACGTTTCCTTTAATTAATAAAGATCAGGTACAGAAGCCCGCACTACGCCTGGATTTGTGAATCGGTTTCGGGTGTTTTAACGCCCGAAGGTGGGAAAGATCTTTCAGGAAGATCAATGCGGTGGATGAAGAGCAACTAGTGAATAATGAAAAACTGATTCATAAGGTGTTTAAGGAAGGAAATCGGATTTATAAAGGAATGGCAAGCGTTGACAAGGTGACACAAGAATGAAGGTAATTGTTTTACTGATTATAGCAGCCTTTTGTTTTTATGAAGCGTTTAAGACTGCGCCAGCCGCATCAATGGCTATAGTTGTTCTTTTCTCCCTGTGGTTTTATGAACTCGGCAAAAACAATAACAAAGAAACAGAAACGTCAGCAGAAGAACCGCTGGAAATGGTTGAGCACAAAGAGGAAGAAGAGTATTTCCCTGAACCATATTATGAAGACCCGCCCATGATACCGGACTCCCAGACCTGTTTGCAAAACGTTAACAGATATGAAGAACTTGCAGATAAAGCGAGAGCCTGCGGGCGTGATGAACTTGCAGAACAGTATGAAGAAATTGCGGGGCGCTGGCGGTATCTGTTTGAAGAAGCGGAAGACGAAGAGATGGAGTGGTGAAGTCACAAATTGTGACTTCACGTGATTAATAGAATTTACTTCAAAACCAGCTCTGGATTCTTCAGCAATTGCGTCACGAAATTATGAAACAGAGCTTTAACTGCATCTTCCCTGTATTCGGTGATAGAAGTCATCTTTTTGCCCGCGTCTTTTGAGGATGCGCCGCAGTGGTAGATACGCTCCTGTTCCGTATCAAAGTCCAGAACAATATAACGATCATGAATGATGTTGCCGACAGACAGGAAAGTTATGGAAATTTCCGGAAACTCTGTCTGAAAATCCGTTACATCGCTGGCGTGAAGTTTGTTGCCGGTGTTGTCGCTGAAAATGGTAACGGTCACTCCCTGCTGCACATCCTGTAACAAGCGAAGCGTTTTGATGCTGATGTAATTGTCAATGATAAAAACTGACTTTTTCGCCTCACTGTACAGGTTGATATAAGTTTCATTAGCTTTCGCCGGTTCGCCGTTGAGGATCAGAAATTCATGTTTTTCCGCAGGTTTGCCGAAATCCAAGAGGAACGGGGAAAGCTCTGAACGCATTACCACGTTGCTCATGTTGTCGACCACGCTTTTGAGTTGCTCGTCAATTTCGTTCAGCTTTTTCCGGCTGCGTAGTTCGACGTCTTTATTCTTGGAAACGACCAGCTGCAGCTGGGTAAATTCATGTCGGCCAACGAGGTCCTGGTTTTCAATGATATAATCCTTCATGGCGCGGAAGGTACGGATGAGGGCTTTGCTCTGCTTGACAGCCAAATCACCTTTGAGTACGGTCATCAGCATGTAAATACCGGATTCAGTGAAAGCAAAAGGAAGGTATGAGCGGCCCCCCTTAACACCTTTTGTTTGCATCGAGGTCAAAATTTTTGACCTCGATAAAGAATCGGTTTCTTCATGTGTAAGCTGGAACCGGAAATCATCATCAAACTTTTCAATGTTGTTTTTGACCTGCTGATTAAAAGCTTTTGTCGAATACCCGTAAATCTCCGCCAGTTCAAAATCCAACATGACCTTTACGCCACGTACTTCGTAAATCTTGTCACGAATAGTGCGTTCATCAATGATGGTAACTTCCATGTTGGGCTTTGCCTGGGCTTTTTCATTTTTCTTTTCCAGTGTTATCACTCCTGTCTAAAAATAATTTGCTTTTAAAACATTGCGTTATCCTTCCGGCGCAAGGAAAGCACAGATTTAATTATGAACCTGCTGACGGGAAAGGTCAAGCCGTTGAAGCGCGGCTATGTAAATTCTTTTTGAATAAAAAATGAGATTTACGTCAATTTGCAGGGCAAGGTGAAAGAAGGAGCGCAACATGAATAATATGAACGAGAAAAAGCTATTGAATCTTGATGACATAACCACTACGGAAGACCTCCTGACTTACTTTTCGCAGTATATGCCGTCGGGCAACTATGAAACGGAAAGCCTGTACGAGAAACTGCAGAAAAAAACGCTGACGCATTGGAACTTGAGGTTCCAATTTGGAACCTCAAGAGAAGAACATGGTGGTTGCAGATATGGAAGATATCTGGCTCCGCCTGACTGTCCTTTAAAGAGATTACCGTTTATAAATTGTAAAGAACGTTCTCTCTTTTCATCAGAATTTCATAGAAAGCTTTAGCAAACTATGCTATAATACAACTGCGGAAGAATCGTGCCGGTCGGAAAGACAGGTGTCGGCTTGAAAGATTTTGATAAAATTGATTGGGATTCTTTAACCTTTACCAACAACTATGTATTTTTGGAGGTGATGAGCAACAAGAAACGTTGCCAGTATCTGATAGAGAAGGTTTTGCACATACCTATTAAGAAGATTTTGCAAATTGTTGCGGAACGCCACACAAGTAGTCCTCGGATCAGCAGCAGGAGCATACGGCTTGATGTGTATGTGGAAACCCTGGACGGAACAATCATTGATTTGGAACTGCAGGTGACAGGGAAAGGCAGCACTATTTATCGCGACGCTGATGAAGAACAAGTGGAAAGCGAGCTTCCTTTGCGCACACGGTACTATCAGAGCCTGATCAGCATGGACATGCTGCGCAGAGGGATGGATTATCCGGAACTGCGTAAATCCTTTGTAGTATTCATCTGCACCTTTGACCCGTACGGGAAAGGCCTGCCGGTGTACCACTTTACGTATCGCTGCAAAGAAGACAAGACTTTGCAGATGGGAGACCTGACGGAGAACATTTTCCTGAATGCAAAAGCTGCAGACAAGACCACAGATAAAGAATTGGCTGCGTTTTTGCGGTATATTAACAGCGGTCTGGCGCAGAATGCATTTACACGGGAGATTGACAAAGAAACCAAACGGGTAAGACGAGACAAAGATTGGAGGGAGCGCGTCGTGACTTGGGAAATGGATTTGCGGATTATGGAAAAAAGGGCACATGAAAAAGGCAAGAAAGAAAAGGCTTTGGAAATTGCTGAAGCCTTGCGCAAAAAAGGTATGCCCGAAGATGAGATTGCCGAAGTGACAGGCCTGCCGGAAAAGAAGGAAGCGTTGAAGTAACAGTTTGCCTTTGGTTAAGTATTTGTATTTTTTTCATATAGTTTTATTACAAAATTTAAAATGATCGCACGATTCTTTCGCAGCGCCTGCAAGTATGCAGGTGCTTTTTGTTGGACTTTAGTTCATGGAGAATAAGATATACCGCATTAAGACAACTGTTAACCGAAAAAATGTTTAGGGTATCAAAATAGCACTTAATTTTAACGTTAAAATTAGCCATAATTGAACCGAAGTAAATCAAAATGACCCTAAATTTAATGTAAAACAAACCACTGCTTAACCAAAACAGCATAAAACAGGTTCGGTGGGCGCATTGAAGCTATAAACAAATTTTTATAAATAAAAATATAAAACGAAAAATTATTTTAAAAATATAAATAAAAATTTAATATAAAAACCAAATTACAAAAATTAGAACCATTCTCTAAACCTGCGTTTGTTGCAAGTTTTGGCGACTTGTGTTATAATATAAATGTAACGAGGGTTGTGGCAATCTACGTTACGCTTACATACTTTAATATTGTTTCCAGCAACGGAAACCAATTTACCATAGAGAGTGCGCGAGAGACAAGCTCAGTGACCGCACAGCAACCTGACCGGGCGCCCGGTTAAGGTGCTAATGCTTGTATGATGGGATATTGGATAATTATGCTTTTCAAGCCCATCAGACAGATGGGTTTTTATTTTTTGTGTCTAATAATTAATTATGCTGGAGGGAAATCATATGAGTTATTATAATACAGATCCGCAGTATGTAAGACAAGAAAAGCAAGACTTTTACAATTGGTTGAAGACCGAACAAAAATTGAGCATATATGACTCCAGGCGTTATATGTGTGCTATAAAAGGCGTGGAAGATTTTGCATCTACAAGAAATTATCATTCAAAGAAACTGTTTTCATTAAACAGGGACGAAGTTTTTGAAACGGTTAGCGAGTTATTATTAGATGATGTTTATCGTAATGATTATGTAGTTAGATGTCGTATCTACCCTGTAAAACCTACAGATGCCGTCCATAAATTGGTTATGTATGCGGCAGCGAAACTTTCTTCACATAAAAAGCAAAGGGAAAAACGTGAATTAGCACCTGTATGGAATCAGAATAACATACTGTATGTACATAAAGGTTTGTTATCTTGTCAAAAGAAAGGACATCATCTCATTACCGCAACAGCTGTAATGCTTGGTCTAAAGAATAAAGATGTTAGAATGACCGTCAGTTATTGCAAAGATTGCAACCGCTTCTTTATCAGCGAAGTTTCGTATCAGTACTATCGTAAAAAATATGGAGCGTTAATAGGAAACATTCAGTTAGAACATAGTAGAGTCGCTTATAACGGAGAATTCCTGGCAGAGGAGTCGCCGCTTCATTTATGCGGTTATAATGTTAATCAACAAGACAACTACTCCCGTGAAGAACGAAGATTTATTATTTCCAAGATCATAGACAGAGGGATTATGAGTAAGTATGAAGTCATTAACTATTTGGAATATTTTATTAGTCATAATGGACAGCAGACAAAAAATTGGTTGGCTCTTGCAAAGTGGAAGGAAGATTTGCAATTTACAAGAAGATACCAAAGGCAATATGATCCCGTCTATGGTATAACTGCTATTCGTGCCATTAGCTAAAATCAAGAGATGCGGATTTTCTACTGAAAATTTAGGGTATATTATTGTGAAGGTTTTATTATGGATAAAACAGTAAGTTTATTAATTCCCATGTTAATAACTCCTTCTTTGTGTTTTGCACGAAGAGGGGACTGGTTAGATACAGGCTTAAGGGCCTTTCCTGATTGGGTATTTTATGCATGTTTTTTTGTTGCAATGGCCTTTTATTTTTATATTAACAGCGATAAGGACAATTACGATGGTGTATTCAGCTTCATAGCTTACTTATTCGGTGCTATTTTTACTGGTTTTTTTGGTGGTGCTATAATTTGCCTTGTGTTAGTCATTCTTTGGTATCTATTAGCTTTTTCATTTGTGATAGGTGTTATTGCTTTATGTTTTGCAGGATATTGTCTTTTTATGTGGATACCTATGTTACCTTTTGCTTTAAGAGACGAAGCTAATAAAACAAATGACAGTAGAAAAAAGAGTTTTTACAATATTGCGTCCATAGTAGTGGCAGTAGCAATTATTGCCTTCATAATCAATAGTTGCAGTCATGGTTCAACCCCAAAAAAAGCGGAGAGAAGCTTATTTGTTACAACAAAACCTGGTGTAAAATTCACCTATTACGTTGATGATAAAACATATTATTATAGTTTAAATGAAAATGAAAAGTTTGTTTTCTTATCTTATAGCAAGCCAACAAAGAGTTATTATGTAAAATTGGTTTCAAATGGACGCAAAGGTTGGATAAGTAAGTATGCTTCTATTAAAGAAATAGGTACTGTTTATGAATAACAGTATTGTAGATGGATAATGTTATATAGATTGTAATGCGGTAATAGTGCTTTTATATGGAGGTAGAAACTATGAGTGTTTTCTCTCTAGAAAAACTAGAAGGTGATGTGTTTAAGTTAGTTTTAAGCAAAAAAATTTACGATAAAATGGCGGTTCTAAATGCATCGTATAATCAATCTGATATTGCTTTTTTCAAAATCGACAGTATAGACGAGAAAAATGTTGCTGTTTTTATAAAATTTAAGAATACTGTACAAGATAATGAAGCACAAGTTTTTGCAGATAATTTTTTAAATGATATTATTGATTATCAAATTAGATTAGATTTGGATGTTAGAACTAATCATATTAAACAAGTTATTTTTGATAAAGCGTTTTCCGCTTTAAAGGTATCAAAATGAAACTGCTTCCATTTGATTTTGAAAGACTTGATTTAGACAATGTACTTCTGACAAATATTGCTGGTGAAGCGATTCTGCTGACATCTAAAGAATTTGAAATTCTTTGCAATGAAGATTATGATTGGCTGCCGGAATTGTCAGTAAATGAACTTGCTGCTAAACATTTTATTGCAAATGATGACAGCCTTGATTTGAGTATTAATTTGCTTGCAAACAAACTGAGGAGTAGAAAAGATTATCTCTCCGGATTCACGTCTCTTCATATGGTTGTGCTTACTTTACGTTGTAATTGCATGTGTAGTTACTGTCATGCATCTTCTAAAGGGGGAATTAGCGATCATGCTTATGACATGGATGAATTTACGGCAAGAAATACAGTAAACATGATTTTTAAATCACCGGCTCCGGTAATCAAAATAGAGTTTCAGGGCGGAGAGCCAACATTAAATTTTGATATTTTAAAGGTGATTGTTTTATATGCGGAAGAATTAAATACAACTGCTTGCAAAGAACTTTCTTTTGTTATTTGTACCAATTTACTTTCTTTATCAGATGAGCAACTTGATTTTTTGCATAAACACAAAGTAGATATTTCGACTTCATGTGATGGAACTAAAAGTATGCATGATTATTGTAGAAAATCTTTAGTATCCGATAGCGCATATGAATCTTTCATTAACAACCTGGAAAAATGTAGAAATATTTACGGAAGAGATAATGGGCCATCTGCTCTTTTAACAGTTACACGGAACAATCTAGGTAGACTTCGTGAAATCATTGATCATTATCGCTTTTTGGGCTTTAATAATATGTTTATTAGGGCCCTTAATCCATACGGATACGCATTAGACAATAAAAACAATTTAGATTATTCCGTTGATGAATTTGTGAAAGCTTATAAAGACGCACTAGCTTATATAATTGACCTGAATATTAAAGGCATTTTTTTCGTGGAATCATATGCTGCACTTTTATTGCAAAGAATCCTAACGCCTTTTTCTACTGGGTTTGTTGATCTGCAATCTCCAAGTGGTGCGGGGATTTTAGGGTGCATCTATAATTTTAATGGTGAAGTTTATCCTGCAGATGAAGGCCGCATGTTAGCCGCTAGAGGTGATAAAACGTTCCTTATGGGCAATGTTAACAACAACAGTTATGAAGATATTTTTCATGGTAAATTGATTCAAAAACTGGTTAAAAATAGTTGCGTAGAGTGCATGCCCGGTTGCAGTTATTGTGCTTATAAGAATTATTGCGGTTCTGATCCAATCAGATATTATGTAGAATGTAACGATATAGTCGGTAAAAGATATTCTAGTGGCTTCTGCAAAAAGAATAAAGCTATAATTAAAGAACTTTTGCATTACCTAATTAAAAAGGATTCTGCAACTATGAAGGTTTTTTGGTCTTGGATTAACAGGAAACCGTTGGAGGTATGCGATGATAACAAGTAAAGGTGTTTCGCATGGCTTTGTTAATTCTAAGATTTTACGTATTGAGAAAAATAGCGGTTTAAACTTTTTTTCCCGTGACGGCATAATAATATCTGAGGGAGATGATAACAGTTATCTTGCAAAATACGTATTATCAACCTCAAAGTCCATTAAATCTTATCAAGCCGGAATTAGTAGTTTAGATAAATCTTTTGTTAAATCGCTGTGTGTTGGAGATATTATTTCAATAGGTGAAGATGGCCGTGTAAATCTATTGTGGAAATGCGGGCAAGACGATAATTTATTGTTTGTCACTGATTTTTGTAATTCGAAATGCATAATGTGCCCACAAACAAAAATTGAAAAGCCTCAGAATTATTACAAGGAAGCAACGAGAATAATTGAACTTGCTAAAGATAAACCAAAGTATTTGTGTATTAGTGGTGGCGAACCAACGTTTTTGAAAGAAGAATATATAAAAATTGTTTCTTTAATCCAAAAAAAATACCCGCACGTAAGTTTACAAGTTTTAACGAACGGGAAGAACTTCAGTGATTTTCAGTTTTCGAAACAATGCGTGCTAAACTCGCCAGTCGACACTTTGTATGCAATCCCGATTCATAGCGGGAATTCAGCATTACATGACAAAATTGTAAGAACAAAGAACAGTTTTGTCCTCACAATACAGGGGATTATAAATTTATATAAACTTAAACAAAATATTGAAATCCGCATAGTTATTACTAAACAGAATTATAAAGATTTACCAAATATCGCTCATTTTATATATTGGAACATGCCATTCGTTTTCCACGTTGCTTTCATGGGAATGGAAACACACGGGTCGGCACATGATAACATTGAAGATATTTGGATTGAGCCTAATGAATATATTGCTTACTTAGAAGAATCAGTATCATTTTTGAATAATCGAATGTTAAACGTGTCAGTCTATAACTTACCGCATTGCATATTATCTGAATCGTTAAGGAAATTTGCAAAAGATAGTATTTCCGCTTGGAAAAAAGTCTTTTTAGAGCCCTGCCGGCAATGTTCTATGGTGGAAGTTTGCTCTGGCGTTTTCGCAACATCTTCTCGCAATCCTCAAGGTATTCACCGCATATAAAAAAGCCTCCCTTTTTGCGGAGGCTTGTAAATGTGAAAAGGATTAATAACTGCTACTATAATGTGAATAATGTGAACGATGTGATGAATGTGAAGTATGTGAATAATGAGACGAGTGAGAATAGTGAACTAAATCAACATTTTTATTACTCGTAACATTACTACCGGTAATAAAAGATTTATTAAATTGAAAATCCTGGCTATGTTGAAGAATTACAGGCGTGTTTTCATTAATACTTTTTATTTCTTCAGCATACAGGCTCGTAGGGGTTATTATCCCAACGATTGATAAAACTGAAATAAATAATTTTTTAACAATGCTCATGAAAGTAACTCCTTTCATAAATTTGCAGAATTATTTTATCATAAAGCAAGGTGTTATTGCAAGTATAAAATATAGACCCTTATAATGGCAAGCGTTACGGTAAAAATGGGCTACCAAAACATTAAAAAGCACTGGTTTCATACCAATTTTTAGTGTCAGGATTGCATAATACTTGCTGTATTCATGAAAAAGAGGATGGTTTTATGGCAAGTCTAATGAAAACAGTAAAAGTTGTTGCTGCGGTAATCTGTGATTCCATTCGTGAAAAGAAGAAGATATTCGCCACGGCGAGAGGCTACGGTGAGTTTAAAGGCCAGTGGGAATTTCCCGGCGGAAAGATGGAAGAAGGAGAAACGCCCCGGCAGGCACTCATCAGGGAAATCCGGGAAGAGCTGGAGACAAAGATAATAGTAGGAGATCTGATTGGAACGATTGAATATGACTACCCTGCGTTCCATTTGTCCATGGATTGTTTCTGGTGTGAGGTTGCCGAGGGTGAACTGAAGTTGTTAGAAGCAGAAGAGGCTCGGTGGCTTACAAAAGAAACCCTCTATGATGTGGCATGGCTTCCGGCCGATATAACAATAATCAAAGAGATCGAAAAGTATATGAAATAACTTGAAAATCAAATTCTTCTAATAAAAAGATTTTGCCGGTAACACATTCTGTAAAGAGAAATGTTACCGGCGGTTTATATTTGACGGCTATGTTGGGTGAATAAAGGCTACTCTTACAGTACCAACTTATTCGTGCACTGGATCATGCTGGCGGGAATTGGCTTTTCTAATCGCCAAATGATATTCATGGGACGGGAGCCTTCGTTTTGCACAAATTCAGCTAATCCAAGAAACATAAACGGAGCAGCCTTTTTAGCTTCATTTTCACCATATTCGCGAACAAATAAAAGTACTTTGCTTCCCTGCTTTTTATGATTGATATATCGTTGGCCAGTGGGTGATGCTTCGGAAGTGGTACTCTGACTTTGCCAATGGAACAGGTTTTCGTTAATGGAATAGTCATTGTACATAGTAGAAGGGGAATAATCTTTTTCGCTTTTAATCAGCGTATTGATTAACACGTCGATCTTTTTATCCGGCAACCATTTTACGCCCTGGCGGATATTGCTGGGATTTAAGTAATCCAACGCAGCAAATAACTGGTCGCGTGTATAATGGCAATGCAAATCTAACGGACAGTCAAACCCTACGTCTACGGAATCGTCCACAAAGGTAATGTGTTTTAAATTATATTCCAATACGCTGATCATTTCTTCCCACACTGTATTATATTGGGAAAGCTCCTGCAATTTGTGAATGGCCGTCTGCAATTTCCTGTCCCGTTCCGAAAGGGTTTCAGAAGATGTATTTGGAACATCTTCTGCTTCGATAGTCTGGTAAAATGTAAAATAAAACATCCAAATCATCCGTTTTTCCAGTTCGCTAAACCACGTAACTTTCCAGTTTGCTATGGACGGGAGTTTATCTAACAGGAACTGCAACCAGCGGCGGCTGTCAATGGTAGCGATACGTGGGAGGGCTTTGGCTAAATAATCCTTCTCTGGTATCTCATAGGGCGGAAGTAAATTCGCTGCAACGCAAAGAGAAGAAAAAGTTGTTTTCGAATACAGATACAGTAACGAAATATGATAATAATCGGCAAAATTTCCTACAGTTATTGGATCTTTGGTTTCCTGTGCATAATCGCGCAGTTTTTCTATTAAGGCAGTTCTTGTGATTAAAGAATCTTTGATATTTTTTAAAATTACGCTTTGCGCTTGTTTTTCCAGTTGAATGTAACAGCCAGCAGGAAGAGATATAAAACCCTGTTCGATTTCGCGGTACAGACCTTTGCGTGTGCGATGCAACAGAGCTGTGAATTTTTCATCAAAACGATATTTTTTATGGGACTGACCAATAAAATCCAAAACAGTCAGGCATTCTTTGTCTTCAGCAAGACGCAAGCCACGTCCAAGCTGCTGCAAGAAAATAGTTAACGATTCTGTGGGACGTAAAAATAAAATGGTATCAATTTCGGGAATGTCAACACCTTCGTTATACAAGTCTACAACAAAAATAAATTTGATTTCGCCTGAGATCAGTTTGCTGCGGGCAGTATTGCGTTCTTCATCAGAGCTGCCGCCTGTCAGGCAAATGGAAGGAATACCTTCTTCATTAAAAACCTTGTTCATAAATATGGCATGTTCGATGGAAACGCAAAAGCCTACACCGTGCACAAGATTTAAATCGGCCGTGTATTTCCGTACCGCCTGAACGACGAGGGTAGCCCTTTTTCTGGCAGCAAATGCGTTGAGAACATACACATTATTTAATTCTTTTATGTCATAACCACCACGGCTCCATGTGAGACCAGAAAGATCGGTTCCGTCGCTGACACCGAAATAATGAAACGGACAAAGCAGTTTCCGCTCAATGGCTTCTGGCAGGCGAATCTCTGAAGTGATCCTGTTATTAAAATACTCTGCCACATTTTTTCCGTCCATGCGTTCCGGCGTTGCCGTTAAGCCAAGCCAGATTTTGGGTTTATAGTAATTTAAAAGCTTTTGATAAGAAGAAGCCGCCGCATGATGGAATTCATCAATGATGATGTAATCATAAAAATCTGGAGACGTTTTTGAAGTCCAATCCTGCGAATTAAAGGTTTGGATTGACATGAACAGGTGCGATACCTGCGAGGTTGGTCTATGTGAACCTACAAATAAATCTCCAAAATTTTCATCTTCCAAAATTCCGCGGAAACAGGAAAGGCTCTGGGATAAAATCTCTTCCCGGTGTGCAATGAATAACAGTTTATTCGCTTGACCGGGATTCTGTTTGCAGAAACGTTTGTAGTCAAAAGCGGCAATGACAGTTTTGCCGGTGCCCGTTGCAGCAACAATTAAATTTTTATAATTAGCACGCAATGTCCGTTCCGCTTCAATTTCATCCAATATTTCCTGTTGGTAAGGGTAGGGCGTAATTTTAAAATGGTAGGCGCCTGGATTTTCTGCAACTAAATACTGCTTGCCAGGTTTATTCTGGAAGCGTTCTCTGTATAATGCGGTTTTTAAGCGTTCTTTCTGTGCGGCATTATAGATATCAAAGTCAGGAGAATGCCAATAGGCATCAAAAGTGTGCAACACTTTGTTCATGGTGTTGCTCAAGTCTTTTTCCGTTATTTTGACATTCCATTCCAAACCGCTGGACATGGCTGGATTGGACATGTTGGAAGAACCGATATAAGCTGTAGTAAAACCGGTGGCCCTGTGAAAAATGTAGGCTTTGGCATGTAACCTTGTCCGCTTGGTATCATAAGAGATTTTGATTTCCACATTCGGCAACGCGTTTAGAACTTCAATGGCTTTATAATCCGTAGCGCCTAAATACGATGTGGTAATAATACGAAGTTGTCCACCACGATGCGTAAATTCCTTCAGCGAATCCAATAACAAACTGAGACCACTCCATTTAACAAACGAAACTAGCATGTCAATACGATCGCAGGTGCTGATCTCTGCTTTCAATTCGCTATACATTTGAGGTTCGTGTTTGGCTCCGGTAAACAGAGATGTTTCTGTTAACGAAGTTTGGGGGCGTAGAATTTTTGCATTTGCGTTTACGACACGTATTGTGTTTTGCGAATCCAAAAGGGTCAGTAATTCTTCACCTTTTTTGTCTACCAGTAATTCTGCTAACTCTTCATTTTTAGTTTCGTACTGAATTAGTTTTATGATTTTATTGGCAAGAACAATCTGGCGCTGAATACCTGTTGTATTGCTTTTCGTTTCTTCGGTATCTTTTGCAGATTCTAACCCCTGTGTTACTATATCTTTTAGATAGCTGGACAAAACAGAGGATGCCTCGGTCTGATCAATTGATTCAATTTCTTTAAAACGACTGTCAACATGTTCCAGTTGTTTTGCATAATATTCATTGATGACCTGTTCGTAAAATCCAGGCGATAGTTTTTTGTCGTCCATGATAGTACCTCGTTGGAAAAGGGACATAAACATTTGACTGTCAATGTTGAGGTCTTAATTAAAATTCAAATGGATCTTCTTCTATAACTTTCAAGTTGTTCAACGCTTTTAGTTTTAGCATGCCGTTATCAAAAGAAATAGTTTGTGTACAACCATTACTAAAATAATTTTGACAACCAAAAAATGGTTTTGAATCCCGATTTCTCATCCTTAATATCATTGGAACATTACAATTAGGGCATAAAAGTGGGGAATAATTTTCCCAGAAATTATTTTTTTGATTTATTCCCATAACGAATGCATTAATATTATTTGCGTTATTGTTAAGCAGTAAACTTCCGATTTCTGATATTGTTGCCCCAGAGGCAACAATATCGTCAATAATAATTACGTTTTTTCCAATGAATGGATTAGAATTTAATTCTGGATTAAGACAAAAAACACCTTGTAAGCTTTTTGCTCTTTCAACTGCATTTCTTGATTTATTATTACCATAGTTTAATGGACAAATAATATAATCGGATCCATCAATAAAACCAAAGAATCTACTTAAATTTTCAACTAACCTCTTAAAACGATTGATTTTTCCTGGTTGCGGTGGCACAGATACAATAATGGTATTATTACTGGGGTTCATCCAACATGTTTTAATCATTTTTTTATAGAGTGGATAAAACAAGGGGTTCTCTTTACCGTCAGTTTTATTGGAAATAATTTTGTTGCTCAGAAAGTGGTACTGTGACTGACAGCAGTTTTTCTTGTAGTAACGACCTCCAGCAAATACATTGATATAAGCATTATCGGATTTTAAGACTTTTTTTAATAACATAGATTTTGGACAAGGATGATTTAGAAAAAAGTTTTCTGCAAAATAGGTTCCGAGTATATTTTGTGTAACCTCAATCAAATCTCTTGAGGAACGACAAAGAAAGTCCGGCGCGTGCTCAAAATCACCTTGGCCCGAAACAAGGATATTTCTTATATTGAGACCTGTTAAGTAATCTAGGGAATCGATACTTTTTGTGACCACAGCTGCTTGATCGGATTTAATATTGAATGAATTTAATATTTCAACCATAAGATTATTGTTATCAATGAATGCAAAAATATTACTAAAGCCAAAGAAATGACATACCTCTCCATATAAGTGTAAGTTTTGAATTTTAGGATTTGTTACATCTACTGTAAAAAAAACCAACTTAACGGAGTTTGCCAAAGTTTTCCATATTTCTTCACAATAATCCTCGGAAAAAGTATCAATATCAATAAATAATAACTGAAAAGGTTCAACTTTCAGAAACATATTCAACCTCTGTTAAATCATCTTGAAAAAGTGCTAGTTCTGTAACTGCATTAGTATTTTTAAAAATAGGTATCTGTTGTAGTTGTTCTAACAGATCTTTGATTGTTCTGAACTTATGTGCTCCTCTCTGTGTAATATATTTTTTCGGCCATTTAATTTTATTATTATCAAGAGCGCTTTGAGGAATAAACACAAAACGATTTTGTTTAAGAGCATAGTCAGCCTGTTTTAAGGCACCGCTAGTTTCACCTGCTTCAACAACTACAGTGGCCAAAGAAATACCGCTCATAACAGCATTTCGTACAGGGAAAAACCATCTTTGAACTTTTTCCGATGGAGCAAATTGCGATAGTAAAAGCCCTTTTTCAGAAATTTTTTCTTGAAGATATTTGTTTTCAGCAGGATAGGCTGTTTCCAGTGATGTGCCAATTACAGCAATAGTTCTACCATTATTTTCTTTTAATGCTGCCATGTGTGCTTGTGTATCAATTCCTCGCGCTAATCCAGAAGCAACGACAATTTGGTAACGACCTAATAAACTAGAAAGCCTATACGCTTTATCACAACCTTCTGGCGAGGCTTTCCTACTTCCAACAACAGAAACTATTTTCTGTTTCAATAATTCAATATCTCCCCTTGCAAAAAGAAAAGGCGGTGCCTGGTCAGTAGTTGCTAAATTTTCAGGAAAATCATCGTTTCCTTTTTTTAATATTACATCAGATTGTCGAAGTCGCAAAAACCCTTTTTCTACAGTTTGATAAGCTTCTTCTAATAATTGAATGTTAATATTTAAACGCTTACTCACTATTTCAGAAAAATTAAGTAATGGTTGTGAGACATCAAATTCTTCTTTAAGCTCAGTAAAAATAGGGAATGCTGTTTTTGCAGAACCATTATAAAAAGACTGGATTGTATAATAATTAACTGCTTCTTGTTTTATAGCTGAATCAATTTTCATAGGAACAGAATAATCACTTTTTGATATATTAATGCCAATAGAATTGATAGAAACACGACGTGCTTCTATGTCTGGCTTATAAAAAAGCATTCCGGCAGAACCTTTCTTTACTGGTGTAATTTGCCCGTCGTGAACTAATTGATTTAGCCGTTGTACAGTAATGCCCAAATAGTCAGCGGCTTCTTTAGAAAATAAAATATTTTCCATTAGCTTCTCAATATCCTTTTTCATTGTATCCTCCTGGTAGGCAAACTGTATTTTTATGATTTTATAAACAGAATTTCACTTATATGATAACATAAGTATTTAAGATTATCAATAGTTGAACGGAAATCTTTTATCAAAACATATTTACAGTAATTAGTATTATTATTTTTGATAACTATATGATGCTATTACATATTGATTTTCTATTCTTATGAAGAATTTGATTTCAGAACGGAGAGGCAAAAACTTTGTTAGTAAATGAAAAAACAAAACACTTTGAAGTAAACACAACAGAATGATATAATAAACAAAAAGAATATTGATTCATCATAATATATAGGAGTAGCATCCATCATGCACCTCCACCTTCAATCAAATTCCATCTACACAAACCAACTGAATACAGACAACTTCGCCCGCATGCTGAAGGATCCGTCCCAATGCTACAAGTTTTACTGGCTGGAAGCGATCCTCACGTTGATGGAAACCACAGAGGGCGATTTAAGTTTCGACGCCATCATCGATGAGATGATCTGTGCGGCGTGGTATTCTGTTGTCAATTATCATTTGCACCTGGGGCCCACCATCCGGGGCAAGTCAGAGAATTTTCTGGAGCATGCCATCCGCATCCTGGAAACGGATCCGGTTTTGCCGAAGCCTTGCACCAAACAGGATCTGCTGCAGGCGATCCAGAGAAACAATAAAGAGTTACGCAACGATAAGAACGGGCTGGCGATTAATGTGCCATACAGGCTGCTGTCATCGTTTTTGACTGAAATTGCCGGCACCAGCCGTCTGTGGTATCAGCGCCGGCAGATGATAGGGTATCTGTTGCAAGCCAATGAGAAAAGTCCGCTGCCTTATATTATCCTCGATGGCCCGGGCCTGGAGAAGAAGGTTCGCATCAATCCCCTTTGGCGGCAGCTGATTTTTGATAATTATCCTGTAATTCGAAGCTGGATCCAGTTGAAGAAGGTGCGTTTTCTGCAGGACCGGAATCCCGGCGTGCCCGGCATCATATATAAATTGGAAGAGAATGAGGCAGGCGCCCGGAAGCTGAACAATGCCCGCCAGTTGTGGAAGACGGTGGCGACGGTCAGCGACAGGCCCATCAGGGATATCTATACGGGCAGGCTGCTGGCAAATCATCAGTTCGATCTGGATCATTTCATCCCCTGGTCGTATATCACCAACGATGAGCTGTGGAACCTGACGCCTATGGACGGGCGGCTGAATTCCAGCAAGAGCAACAAGCTGCCGGAGTGGGACCTGTATTTTGCGTCCCTGGCGGAGAATCAGTATTTTTTGTATGAGATGATTTTTTCCCGGGAGCTGGTGCGCAGGCAGTTTGAGAAGTGCCGCCGGGATAACCTGAATGCCATCTGGGCTACGGAGACGCTGTACGTGGAGGGCAACAGTGAAGGGCAGTTCAAGAATGTTCTGGAGCATAACCTGAAGCCGTTGTATGAGTCCGCGAAGCTGCAGGGGTATGAGTTGTGGCGGTTTGGCGGTAATGTGAGTTGTGATGTAACGTTTGATGAAGGTTCGGAAGGGTTTTATCTGGCTGCGGAAACGAAATGAGTTTGGATTATTAAGATGAGCATGATAGTTGATGAAAACGGCACACACTGTGTGCCGAATTGAGAAAGGATAGCAATGTATTTCTGCCTTGCAAACATGATAACTTGCAAAAAAGTTGCAAGTTGGTTGCAAGATTGTAGCAAGTTGGAGATGCGAAACAGTATGGTTGACATGTTTTCGACATGTTGCAACAATAGATTTAGTTGCAAGTTGGTTGCAAGTGCTAACGTTTTTTGCAATTGTATGAAAAAGGTTAGCATTCCAAAGAGCGAAGGAAAGGACATATACAAGTTATGGAAAAAGGTTTAATCACGGAATTAAAAAGTCGTTTTGATTCTATGGCTCACATTGACGAAGAAAGTGGTATTGAATTTTGGTACGCCAGAGAATTGCAGGCAGCATTAGGATATTCAGAATGGCGTAATTTCACTAATGCAGTTGATAAAGCAAAGATATCTTGTGAAGCCGCTACAGGGCTTGTTTCCAATCATTTTGTTGACGTCAACAAAACGATACAGATGCCTAAAAATGCTGAAAAGACCATCCCAGATATGAAGCTTACCCGCTATGCCTGTTACCTTATAGCACAAAACGGCGACCCACGAAAAGACGAAATCGCTTTTGCGCAAAGCTATTTTGCATTACAAACACGCAAGCAGGAGCTAATTGAAGACCGCATTAATCTGATACGGCGCCTGGAAGTCCGTGACCGGTTAAAACAGTCAGAAACCCGTTTATCTAAAAACATTTATGAACGCGGTGTTGACGATGCCGGCTTTGCCCGGATCCGTTCAGCCGGCGACGCAGCTCTTTTCGGAAGGTCAACTGCTTCCATGAAGGCGCATTTAAATGTCAGGCAGAACCGGCCTCTTGCCGATTTCCTTCCTGCTCTTACGATTGCGGCTAAAAACCTTGCCACTGAAATGACCAATTATAATACAGAAGAGAAAGACCTGCAGGGCGAAAGATCTATCACCGCCGAGCATGTTTACAACAACAGAGCAGTCCGCAATATGCTTGGCCAGCGTGGCATTAAACCTGAAAACCTTCCTCCTGAAGAAGATATCAAAAAGGTTGAAAGGCGTGTAGCTTCAGAAGAAAAGAAGTTGGCTCAGGAATCAGGTTTTTCTAAAAAGTGTCCGGATTCCGATTCGGAATCTTGAATTTGGGCGATGTTCCCAAATGTTTGGGAATTAAAAAACTGCTCTGGTGGGAGGCCAGGAAACTGAACACTCTGTTATACGCAATTATTTTTATCAATAGCCAAGTATTTAAATCCGACAAGAAAGAGGATTAATAATGAGTGTCTGGTTTTAAGAACGAGAAAGGATTTGCCGGCTGTGACGATAGCCTATTATGACAATTATGCAAAAGAATATGCAGACCTGACTGTAAATGCGGATATGTCTAAGCAATATGCAAAATTTATGGCATATCTTCCGACGGGCGCTAGCATTTTGGATGTAAATGATGGTGACGTTGCCAAACGAAACGTTAAGAGTAATCAGAGCATCATTTTGGATGTAAGTTCTGCTTCGAGAGAAAATGTTGCAAGAGGTCAGGTCAAAATATTGGATGCAGGCTGCGGCAGCGGGCGTGACAGTTTGTATTTTATGAAAAAAGGTTACGCTGTTACGATGCTGGACGCTTCTGCCGAAATGTGTAAGTGCGCTGAGAGGTTGACAGGGCAAAAAGCTTTGCACATGCAGTTTGAAGATATAAATTTTGAAAACCGGTTTGACGGAATTTGGGCCTGTGCGTCCTTGCTTCATGTTCCGGAAAAGAAACTTGAAACTATTTTTGAAAAGTTTTGGCGTGCGCTGAAGGACAACGGCATTTTATACGCGTCGTGGAAGTATGGCGAGTTAGAACGCTATGACGGCGAACGTTTTTACTGTGACATGACGGGAGAAAAATTGAAAAATGTTTTGGCGCGTGCAATAACGACGAAACACTTGCAGAATGCAAACTTGTTCAGCGAAACTTATGACTGTGCAGGTGACGCGAACTTGTTTGAATGTCTGGACTGCTGGGTGGCTGAGGATGTGTTGCCGTTAGACAGAGAACAGAAGTGGCTGAATGTAGTGTTGCGTAAAAGTTACTAAAGATAAGATGTAGTAGTCATATTTGCAGAAGGAGAATTAACAGTAGATTCAACTGTTGCAAAATTTGCAACAGTTCAAAAAGAAGGTAAGGGGATATCATGGCTAAATATTTAGGTGGGA